>JAFUJN010000130.1 GCA_017468095.1 Clostridia bacterium | reverse complement strand
GATTAACTCCAGGCCCAAAAAGATTTTAAGTTATCAAAAACCAGTGGATTTATTTAAATCCGAACTTAAAAAATGTTGCACTTAGTTTGACAAATCATTAATAGTTTTTTCATTAAGTTCATTTTGGGGAAATTAGATGGGCTAACATCCTTGTTTTGCAAGATGTTACTGCCTGCATAATTTATGTAATCGATATATTCCTTGCCGAATTTCTTTGAAATCACATCGTAAGCCTCCGCCATATCAGGCTTTCGCTCTGTAAGGTCATGGGTGTCACTTCCAAGAACGTGAATATGGCCTTGCTCAAAGAATTTCGCCATTTTCTTTCGTGTGGCAGTTTCCAAAAATGCGGATGTGTTCATCTGCACCAAGGCTTGTAGCGAATATATTTCACGAAAATGCTTCTCTTGGTCTAAAAATCGGTCAAGGTGCGCCATTATTGGCTTAAATCCAAGGCGGGTCAGCTGATAAATTTCCTCGAATGCGTAGTCACGCCATACTTCATAAGGCATTTCAAGAAGAATGTAGTTTGTTCCCGAAATGCATAGTTCATCAAGCCTTTTATACTTGTGAAAGTCAGCATAAATGCGGATTTCTGATGCGGGTACAATTTTTGGAAGCTCCTGCCCTTTGATAGCTGAAGAAAGAGTCTTAAATGCATTATCGCGGTTTTCCAAAAATCTGTCAATATGCTCCTGTGACCTTGGGTGGCAATGCGGAGTTAAAAGGACAGTATCAACGCCACCGGCAAAAGATGCGGAGAGCATTTTTAAAGAAGTATCAACATCCTCGCTGCCATCATCAATCCCAGGCAGTATATGCGAATGGAAGTCTATCATTTTTCTCACCTGTTACATTCTTTTTATATAGCTTTTAACAAGTTCTTCCAAAAGTTCGTCACGCTCAACTTTAACAATCATACTTCTTGCACCGTTGTAGCTTGTAATATATGTCGGGTCATCGGATAAAATGTAGCCTACAATCTGGCTGATTGGGTCATAGCCCTTGATTTTAAGCGCATCATAAACTGATGAAATTATCTCGTGAACTTCGCTTTCTTTATCAATCTCAAAATTGATTTTCATGGTATCGTTATTGTAATCCATATTAAATCATTCCTTTTCGTTAATTTCCCATGGAAGAACATCCCCGTCTTCCTTTAAAAATTCTAAGATTTCGGCTATACCGTCGCCTTTATAGGATGAGGTGAAGAACACCTTTTCGCATCCCGCAAGCTTGAGCCACGCTTCTGCTCTTTTTGGGTTGGCATTAGGGTGGTCTGTTTTTGTTACGATGCCGATAACGGTTCGGTTTGCAGTAACAGCACAGCAAGGCGGATATAGTGAATATGGCTCGGTTGCACTTAAAAGCAGGCCTACAACACGAGCTTCGAAGGTATACATAGCAAGAGCTGCACCCAAGTGGTGAGTCTGGATATATTCGCCGGGAGTGTCAATTAAAACATCGAAGTTGTTTACATATTGAGTTTTTTTGTATTCGATTTTTTCTCCGCGAAGTGCTTGTATTAAAGTGGTTTTACCGCTTTCGCTTCTGCCTATTAAAATAAGCTTTTTCATCAGGTTTTTGTTATGTCACAAACTGCAAAGCCAAGCTTGTCTTTGGCATAATCACAAATGGCACGAACTGCAGTTTCTGTGTTTGATACTGTTCCTGTGATAATAAGTGTTCCGCTAAAACGGTCAACAAAACCAAGGTCGATATTTGAAGATTTCATTGCAATATCGGCCGCAATAACCGCTGTTTCCGCCGGTGACATTGTAATAATGCCGATGGATTCACGGTGGTAGTCTATTTCAGGGTTAAGACCCAGCTTTTGATACAAAATATCGTCAGGACTGGCAATTATGTGGGCAAGAGTAATCTGTTTGCCCGGAACAAGTTCCTGTATAATTCGAAGCTTGTCTTTGCCGTCTTTTAAGATAGCATCGGTTATATCCATAGTAAACAACTCCCATAATGTATAGTTAAGATAAGTATATCATAAAAAAAACAGAAAAGCAATATTAAAGTTACTGCTTTTCTGCAAGTTTTCTGTCACTTTTCTTTTTAAGGATTTTTTCCTTTTCACGCTTTTTGGTCTCGGCAAGCTCGGCGTTTATGGCATCGGATACATTTATTCTGCCCACAGGGTCCAGCTTTTTGAAAGCGTATAAAAGAACCTTTTCGTCGCGGGATTTTAATTTGTAGGTTGGACGGAAAAATTCGTCCTTTGTGTTCTTGTACTGGCAAAGGTAGTCAAGTGACACGTCAAAGAACGCCGCAAGCTTTATAAGGTCGCGGATTTTGAAGTGCTTTGTTCTGCCTTTTCGATAGTTAACGAAATAATTGGGACTAACCCCGGCACAGCCTGTGCAAACACGCTCGTTTATGCCGTTTTTCTCTATCAGGTGCACAAGATTTAAGTAAACGATTTCGTCTGTTGTCATTAAAATCACCTCGCAAGAGGGATTTTAACATAAAGAATACACAACCGTTGCGCTTATATAAGTGCAATAATATTATAAAATAAAACTATAATGAAGTAAAGGATTTTGTTCTAATTTAGGTGCAAAGGATTGATTTTATGAATAGAGAAATAGAAAAAGAAATTGGAAATAGTATCAGAAAAATCAGGGAAACTATGGGAATGACGCAGGAAATGCTTTCAACTAAATTACAACTGGCAGGTTGCGACATAACAAGAAGTGCAGTTGCAAAAATAGAAGTGGGTCAAAGACACTTATATCCTGATGAAATTATTTTGATAAAGGAAATATTGGGCACAGATTTTGATTCAATATTTTATGGAGTAAAATAATAATTTTTTCTAAAAAAATAGTTGACAAAGCAAGAAAAGTTTGCTATAATGGTGGAGTTGTGAATGGGCGAGGGTGGCGGAATCGGCAGACGCGCACGTTTGAGGGGCGTGTGGTTCATACCTTGCGAGTTCAAGTCTCGTCCCTCGCACCAAGTGAATATAGCGGGATGGTGTAATGGTAGCACTAGTGACTCTGACTCACTCTGTACGGGTTCGAATCCTGTTCCCGCTGCCAAAAATCCGCACACGAAAGTGTGCGGATTTTACGTATTTACACAATTTTTTGTACATAAGCGACTTTGGGAGGACATAAAGTGGAAACACTACTATATTCAATGATTTTAGTAATTCTATTGTTAACAATAGAGTTGGGAAGACTTTTATACAAAAATCATAAGATTTCTAAACAACTCAGGGACTATAATAATGAGGGATTCTGGCATAAGGTTGCAATTACGGATGAGCTCACCGGAATATATAATCGTACAGCATACAGCGAGCATATAGCAGAGCTTGAAAAGTCACACACATTCGAGCATTTGGGAATTGCACTTTTTGATGTTGATAATTTCAAAGAAATCAATGACAAAAAAGGGCATCTTGAAGGTGATGAGATTTTAAAATTTGTGGCAAAATCAATTAAATCGGTTTTTACCCCGCCTACGCACTATG
>JAFUJN010000019.1 GCA_017468095.1 Clostridia bacterium | reverse complement strand
TCTCTTCCGTATGGAGATGTCTGTGTAACCTGACCAGGAAGTGATGTTGGAGCCATCTGTCCGCCTGTCATACCGTAAATTGCGTTATTTACGAAGATTACTGTGATATTTTCGTTTCTTGTTGCAGAGTGTACTGTTTCAGCAGTACCGATTGATGCAAGGTCTCCGTCACCCTGATATGTGAATACAATCTTTGACGGGTCTGATCTTTTAATACCTGTTGCAACAGCAGGAGCACGACCGTGAGCCGCTTCTACCATATCACAAGCAAAGTAGTCATAAGCCATAACGGCACAACCAACCGGTGCAACACCGATAGTTTTGCCACAAATTCCAAGTTCGTCCAAGGCTTCTGCAACCAAACGGTGAATAATACCGTGAGTACAGCCTGGGCAGTAGTGTAACGGAGCATCTGTTAATGCTTTTGGTTTATCAAATACGATCATTAGTTGTTACCTCCGTTTGCTTCTATAATTTTTGCAAGAACTTCTTCCGGTGAAGGAATCATTCCGCCAACTCTGTTGCAAAGCTCAACAGGCTTTTTGCATCTGATAGCAAGCTCAATATCTTCTACCATCTGTCCCATTGAAAGCTCAACAGAAATGAATTTATTAACCTTATCAGCTGCTGCAAGTAGCGGCTTTTTAGGGAATGGCCAAAGTGTGATAGGTCTTATCATACCAACCTTTATTCCCTGCTTTCTTGCCTCAACGATAGCGTTCTGAGAAACACGTGATGCGATACCGTATGCAACTACGCAGATTTCAGCATCGTCCATCATAAATTCTTCGTACATAGCTTCGTTTTCTTCGATAGTCTTATATCTTTCATATCTTTCGAAGTTTGTCTTTTCAAGCTGGTCTGGATTTAAGAATAGTGAGTTTACGATATTGTGTTCACGCTTTCCGTCTGTTCCTGTAACAGCCCATGACTTATCATATGATGTGATTTCAACATCGTCCTTAATTTCAACAGGCTCCATCATCTGACCCATTGTACCGTCTGCCAAAATCATTGATGTCATTCTATACTTATCAGCAAGGTCAAATCCCTTGATTGTTAGGTCTGTCATTTCCTGTACTGTGTTTGGTGCTAAAACAATCATTCTGAAGTCACCATGGCCACCTGCTTTTGTTGCCTGGAAGTAGTCAGACTGTGATGGCTGAATACCGCCAAGACCAGGGCCACCTCTTTGTACGTTTACTACAAGTGCTGGAAGATCAGCACCTGCAAGGTATGAAAGACCCTCGCTCTTTAGCGCGATACCAGGGCTTGAAGATGATGTCATAACTCTCTTACCTGTTGCTGAAACGCCGTAAACCATATTGATTGCAGCGATTTCACTTTCTGCCTGTAGGAAAACGCCGTCAATTTTCGGCATTCTCTTTGCCATATATGCAGCAATTTCTGTCTGCGGTGTAATAGGATAACCGAAGTAGTGGCGGCAGCCGGCTTTTATAGCAGCTTCTGCGATAGCTTCGTTACCTTTCATTAAAACTTTCTCTGCCATTTATATTCCCTACCTTTCTACTGGAATAATGCAATCAGGACACATTGTTGCACAGAAAGCACAACCTACACAAGCATCCTGGTCTGTAATTTCAACAGGAGAATGTCCCTTTTGATTGATCTTGTCTTTTGAAAGTATCAGCAAATTTTTCGGGCATGCATCAATACATAGTCCGCAGCCTTTGCAAAGGTCTGTTTTAAATGTTAGTTTTGCCATTTTATATCTCTCCTTTAATTGATTTCGTAGTATTTATCCTGTAAATCTATACAAAATGAATTTGGAATAATGTATTTTATT
>JAFUJN010000129.1 GCA_017468095.1 Clostridia bacterium | reverse complement strand
TATCGAATACCTATCAGGTGAGCGCAAGCTTATTAACAAGGCTCGTCTTGTTATGGTGGCACTTGATGAAAATGACCGCCCAACACCTGTCCCAAGGCTTTCGGGCAAATAAAAAAGCAGGCTATTGCCTGCTTTTATACGTTTTTAGGTACGTCCACCGCAAGACCCTGTAGGTGCTTGTACTGTGGTCCTTTCGTTACCATAAATATGTCATTTTCGAATGTAATCTCTGTAACCGACGCATTTACGGCCCACGGTAGCTCTTTCATGCCTGAAAGTCCCATTCCCAAACATCTTGCTGTCATACATCGGATTGGTGTTGCATGAGTTGCAATGGCAATGGTTTTGCCTTCGTTTAATATGGCAATTTCAAGAAGTTTGAAATGTATTCTCTTCCATACGTCGCGGACAGATTCGCCGTTTGTTGCACAAGAAGCACCAATATCGGTTTTCCAAACCGCATAATCCGCATTTGTTTCCAAAAGAGTCTGGAATTTTTCGCCTTCCCAGCTTCCCGCATAAATTTCACGAAGCCCGCTGTCGGCAATTACATCCAATCCAAAAGCGTTTGCCACAAATTCGCCTGTTCTATATGCTCTTTTTAAGTCACTTGCATAAACCTTGTCAACCTTGTAGTTTTCTTTAATAAACTCTGCCGTTTTTTGCGCCTGAAGCTCACCTTTCGGTGACAAATCAACATCGGTGTGGCCCACAAAAACCTTGTCTGCATTTGCCACACTTTCACCGTGACGTATTAAAAGTAATGTTGTCATTTTATATCTCCTTACCCAAACATCCATTCAAGCACATACTGTATGTATTCATCCCAAAATTCCCAAGTGTGTGCTCCTTGTGATTCACGATATGTGAAATCATAATCAAGTGCTTCAAATTTTTCTTTAAGTTTTACATTTGCATCATATAAGAAGTCTTCTGTTCCAACACCCATAAAAATTCGTGGTTTTAAAGTTTTTTTGTTTGTTTCTTCAGCTAAAAAGAACAAATCTTCGCTATTTGGAATATTTTTCCCTTCGCCAAATACCGGCACAAGCACATCCTCAAACCTTTTCGCTTTAATATCAGCAACGGTTGAAATTCCCGCTCCTGCCGAGAACACATCCGGTCTTTTAAGCGCCGCTTTTATGGCTCCGTATCCGCCCATTGAAAGTCCTGCAATATAAGTGTCTTCTCTTTTGGTTGAAACTTTTAAAAATTCGCTTATTATTCTTGGAAGCTCTTCGGTTATATATGAAAAATATTTCATTCCGTATTTCATATCTGTGTAAAAACTTCTATCACCGCATGGCATTACAACGCAAATTCCATAATCTGCCGCATAGCGTTCGATAGATGTTCTGCGGAGCCAGATAGTGTGGTCATCGGTAAGTCCATGCAAAAGATACAAGCATTTATATTCCTTGCTATCACTTCCACCTTTGATGCCAATTTCGCCATTTGTAGACTTTTGCGGTATAACAACATACACCTCTTGTTGCATCCCAAGCATCTGGCTGAAAAATTTTAACTCAACAAGTGCCATAATTATTCTCCTTATTCATTAAATCCACATCATTATACTCCTTTTTATTAAAAACTTCAATATTTTTTTGCATTTTTCGGCGTATTGTGGTAAAATAGTGGTATATGAAAAGAAAGAGGTACATACAATGCGAAAATCCGGCATTTTAATGCATATTTCAAGCCTTCCATCTGATTACGGAATCGGCACAATCGGCAAAGATGCTTTCAGTTTTATAGACTTTTTAAAAAAATCAGGGCAAAGCTATTGGCAGGTTTTACCTGTTAACCCTATTGCCTTTGGTAACTCGCCTTATCAGAGCCCAAGCGTGTTTGCGGGAAATACCCTTTTAATTGACCTTGACCTTTTGGTAAAAGACGGTCTTTTAACAGAAGATGACATTACAAGCCTGAAGTATGGCTATGACCAAAAAAAGGTTGATTTTGATACTGTGCGAGACACCAGAGAGCTTCTACTTCGAAGAGCGTTCTTGAGCTTTGAAAAGAACGAAAAATACAATCAGTTTGAAAGAGAAAACGCATATTGGCTTGATTCTTATGCACTTTTCATGGCAATAAAAGAGGACAATGATTTTAAGCCTTGGTATGAATGGGATGAAAATTTAAAGCACTTGCCTATCTCCTACGCTTACCGTGATCGCCTTTTTGGTAGCATTGAATTTTACAAATTCGGTCAGTATCTATTCTATTCACAATGGAAAGCTTTAAAGCAATATGCTGAAAAAAATGATATAAAGATAATTGGTGACTTGCCTATTTATGCTGCTCTTGACTCCAGCGACGTTTGGGCAAACCAGTCACAGTTTATGCTTGATGCTGACGGTGCTCCAATAAAAGTTGCAGGATGCCCTCCGGATGCATTTTGCGAAGATGGTCAGCTTTGGGGAAATCCCCTTTATGATTGGGATGCCATGAGACGAAACGAATATGATTGGTGGATAAAACGTGTTAATCATAGTGCTACTTTATTTGATGTAGTGCGAATTGACCATTTTCGTGGCTTTGAGGCCTTTTATGCTATTCCGTATGGCGATATCAATGCAAAAGACGGAAAGTGGATTAAGGGGCCTGGAATGGACCTTTTTAGTAAGATAAAAAGATGCTGT
>JAFUJN010000018.1 GCA_017468095.1 Clostridia bacterium | reverse complement strand
TTGATGAGATAATAGAGAGTTTTAGAAACTATGCACTTTTGACCCAGGGTAATGGCTGTGTTATCGCATCCGGCGAAGATGAGAACATAAAAAAAGCACTTTCGGGTACAGACCTTGACATAAAATATTACGGAATCGGGAACGGTTTTGAATATCACGCCGAAAACCTTATCTATAAAGCAGGTTTTCCGGCATTTGAAATCTGGCACAATGACAAGCTATTATGTAATGTATCGCTACGTGTTCCGGGCAGACATAATGTTTTAAATGCCCTTGCAGTTAGCGCAGTTTGTGATACTTGGGGACTTGACCCTACGCTTTATTCAGAAGGCATTGCCAAGTTCCACGGCGCAAAAAGAAGATTTGAGAAAAAGGGCGAATTCGGCGGTGCTACCATTATGGATGACTATGCTCATCACCCAACAGAAATTCAGGCTACTTTGAAATCCGCCAAGGAATTTCCATACAACAAGCTTTGGTGCATTTTCCAGCCACACACATACACAAGAACCAAGTCGCTTTGGAATGAGTTCTGCGAGAGCTTTGACCATGTTGACGAGCTTATAATTACAGATATTTATGCAGCAAGAGAAAAGTCAGACGGCGTAACAAAATCTGAAAATCTTGCAAAGGATATTGCAAAACGTGGCGTTAAAGTTCGCTATATCCCGAATTTTGCTGATATTGAATCGGTATTAAAGGCTGAAATCCAGCAGAATGATTTGGTATTTACTATGGGTGCCGGAAACGTTGTTGATATTGCAGATAATTTATGTAAGTAAAAAAAATCAGGGTTAATTAACCCTGATTTTCTTGTTTTTGAACTTTTATTATTTTTCCTGAACAATTTGAATATTTTGTGTACATGGTTATGCTTGAGCCAACTGAAAGCTCTGTGTTTTCACCAACAAAATATCCGCTGTCAGTATCTTTACCCTCAGCATTTAGCGTAACCTTTGCTACATATCTCAACGGAGTAGTAACTTTAACCTGCTCTCCGTTTTCGTTTACAAGCTGTTTTATCATTTTATCATATTCAACATTGGTAATTTCTCCGATAACGTTTCCTTGCTTATCGGTAGCCAAACCTTTTTTGCTCAGTGCATTTACGCTGTACATTCTTATGTCCTCTATTTCTACAACATAAGTAAAGTTTGTCTTTTGGTTAACGTTTTCTGCAGCTATTGAAGTAAATCTTATTGTAATACCCACGATTGCAAGGATTACGATTAAAATAGCGGCAAGGTCAATAATATTTATTTTTCCAAAAATCTTTCCGTTCTTATCCATTATTCTTCACCCTGCCCTTCTTCTACTTCAACAACATAGCCTTTTATTGTATAGCCTTTTCCGCATACCGGCATCTCTTCACCTACACGGATCGCTACGTTGCCGTTTGCTATTTTTGTATCTGAGATTTTGGCGTCACACTTTAGAAGTACTTTTACATCACTCTTGCCTTCAACTTCGTGCTGGAAATATAGTCCCTTTCCCTCATTAAGTTGCATTTCTACGTAAGGCTCTTCGGATGCTCCTAAAACGGTTGCATAGGCTTCTTCAGAAAAGCTTATTGAAACTTTTTCGCCTGCTTTTACGACTTCGGAAACACCGGCGTCCTGCTTTGTGGCAAGAACTGTGAAATAAACTTCCTTTGTTTCACCACTATTATAATTTCCGCCTAATACTTTAATTCCTATTACGATTACCGCAAGAAGAACTACTATAATTCCTGCGTCAATTATGGTAAATTTTGTTTTCTTCATCAGTTTTTACCCCCTATCGCTTTCTCGTAAATCGCTTCTGTATTTCGTGTCATAACCTGAGCTGTAAAAGTTTCGGCAAAAATCTTTTTACTGCCAAGGCTTAATACTTCATATAGGCCATCATTTTCAAGCAGAAGTCCAAGGCCATCTTTTAGGGCTTTCGCGTTCTGTTTTTCAACCACAAATCCGTTCTTTCCGTTCTTAATAACTCCCGGATTTCCGCCAAAATTAGAAACTACCGCAGGAATACCAAGGCTCATTCCCTCTAAAAGTGAAAGGCTTGTTGCTTCTGTTCCAAAGGATGCATTTGCCTGGATATATGTTATATTCATAAGCTTATCAACATCGGTTATAAAGCCTGTGAATAGGATGTCTTTTTCTCTTCCAAGTGCTTTTACCTTGCTTTTCAAATGCTCTTCATAGCTTCCTGTTCCGGCTATTACGAATTTTGCCTTATAGCCCTCTTTTAAAAGCATATCGGCAGCTTCTATGAAATAGTCATGACCCTTTATGTCTTCAAGCCTTGCAACTATCGAAACCACCTTTTCTCCTGGTTCAATTCCGAATCTTTGGAAAATCTCATCCTTATTTTCGCAAGGAGTTAAAGGGTAAACGCCGTTCAAAATTACGTCAATTTTCTTTTCTTTAACACCTGTATCGGTAAGGTTATCCTTTGCCGCTTCTGCAACAGCGATAATTCTATCCGAGAAGAAATTGTTTACCATTCCGTTAATTACTTTACCCAAACCTTGAGAAATGGCTTTTGCCGGTGGAAAAACAGAGTGGCGTGTATATACCACCTTGCATCCGGAAAGACGTGCCGCAATTCGGGCTGACATACTTGCGTGAGTATGAACAACGTCAGGCTTTTCTTTATCAAAAATTTCTTTAAGAGATTTGATTGCTGAAAAGTCAAGAGATTTATCGGCAATACCAGAAACTTCGGTTATTTTAACGCCCAATTTTTCGATTTCAGGCTTTAAAAGACTATTTTCGGGCAAGATAACGGACACGTCAAACTTCGTCCTGTCAAGCTCTTTTAAAAGGATTAAAAGAACCCTTCCAGCACCGCCTATATTGGTATCGGTAGAAACTTCAATTACCTTTATCATATTTCTTCTCCTTTACATACTTTAAGTAGAACGCCAAGCGCTAATATCATAAAGAACATAGCCATCATACGATAGTTATAGAACGTATAGTCAAACATACTCTGCAGTAAAAATCCGCATACGCCACTTCCTATTGCAAGCGCACTTACGCTATCGATGCTGTTTTTAACAGATGTTTTGAACACAGATGAAACTTTTCTAAGGAATGCTACCATCATACCCAAGAAGATTACAAGCGTTCCAACTCCGCCTTCTACAACTAATTGCAAGAAGGTGTTATGAGCGTGTGGCGCTATAATTCCAATATAAGAATAAACGGGATACACCGTTCTGAATGCGCCTTCGCCCATTCCAATTCCGCCAATCCAGAAATCGCGTAGCATACGGAATGTTCCTTTCCATATAAACACGCGGTATGATGTTGATGAGTCCTCAAGGTCACCAACACTCATCATTCTGTCTATCATAGTTTCAGGTATTACAAACGGTAATGCCAACAGCAGAAATGGTGCAAGAGTCCAGAGTTTTCCGTTATAGAAAGTAACAAATATTGCAGCTGCTAATATTAGTCCAAGCCAGCAACCGCGAGACTGAGTGAATATCATACATAAGCAACCTAGTAAGAATACTCCGCCGTATGCAATTTTCTCGAACACGCTTCCACCCTTTTTAAGCACAAATATTGCCGCAAGTGGTATTAAAAGCAGCAGATATTCTCCCAATACATTCGGGTTTTCCATTGTGGAATATGCACGCATTGTTGATTCTTCAAACATTTCTTCGTCTATCCACGCATTTGATGTGTTCCAGCCGAAGATATACTGAAGTATTCCGTATATTGCAACCAAAGCACCTGCAATTACAAATACTCGGATTAGCCCGTATATCTGTTCTTTTGTTCTTACAGTATTTATCATAACAAAGAAAAATCCTGCAAACACAAGATACATCGCCCATACCATAAGGCTTTTTACCGGTGAGAATGAGAATAGCGAAGATGCAAACAGAATTGCAAGGAAGAATCCTATTCCTATTCCGTCTTTTCGCCATTTAAAGTCAGGTGTTATAATTGCTTTAACAAAAAATGACATTGTTGTTAAAAGGCAAACTCCTGCAAGTACCATTGTTGGTACAAAAGGTGCTGCAACTACTGCTCCGAAAACGCCTACAACAGGATATGACATTACTGCTATAAATCCTGTAGCACCAACAATCAGTAGTGCTCCTAAAATTGGTGGCAATAAACCTGCCACAAGACCTACAAGAAGTGCTATAATAAGCGCTTTTTTTGTTCCAACATAATCTTTTTTATAGCAGTCTGAAATCTTTATATCAACTCCTGCAGTTTTCATACAGAATCCTACAACCTTGCTTGAATCAAGGAAGTCGGTCATATTGTAGTCTAAAACTAAAAGCACAACGCCTACAAGTCCGATACATACTGCAGGTATGCTGAAGCTTGTTATAACTTTTACCAGCATTACGCCAAGTATAATTAAGCCTAAGAACTTTGTGTTAAGTGCAAAGATATTGTTCATAAATGTACGGGCAAGATCAAGGATAAAGCTTGCTTCAATCCTTTTTAAAATCCAGCTGCCAATTTTCTTGTTCAAAAACTCAAAAATTCCTATCGGGAAATACATAACTTTATAAAAAAGGTTCTTTTTCGGCTCTTTTTTGCAAAGCGTCACAATTCCGCTGTTTTCCCAAACTTTTGAAAACCAGCTGTGAACCGCTGATATGATTTTATAAAGTCCGCTTTCTTTAAAAAGTGAGGTAATTTTCTTTGAAAAGCTCACTACAAGTGACAAAATCATACTGTTCATTTGTTTTTTACCCCCTTTATAAAGTCAAGTAATATGTTAACTTTTAGCAGAACGCAGGAACCTATGTAGCCTATAGCTCCAAAAATTCCGCTTACTCCGCCCATAATTATTCCGCCTGAAAATCCCAGTTCAAAATTCTTAGAAAGAACAGAATTTACTAAATACATAACTACTGCCATTATTACGGCGGATAGTAAAATCTTTAAAACATCGCATATATCAGACTTTTCAAACACATTTTTATAATGTCTTTTTATGCAGATATAGTTAAGAGCTGCATTAACCGTTGAGCCACAGGCTGTTGCAATGGCAAGACCTGAAATGCCAAGGCTTCCCGATAAAAGATATGCCACAATGATATTTGCACCCATAGAAATTAGTGCATTTATCATCGGCGTTTTAGAATTCTGCATTGAGAAAAATGTTTTTGAAAGTATTTCGTTATATGCCATCCCTATCATACCAAGAGAATAGCAAGAAAGTGCCATACCGGTTCGCAAAGTGTCTTCTAAAACAAAGTCACCGTGTTGATATAAAATTGCGATAATCGGCTTTGAAAGGACTGTGAAAACAGCCATAACCGGCAAAATCACAAAGGTCACAAGTTTTAGTGACACGGCAAGCATTTCTTTTGCCTCATCGCCCCTTCCTGACACATTTGCACGTGACATTTTAGGGAACATAAGGTTTGTTATAACAAAGGAGAAAACGCCTGTTATAACAAGATACAGCCTGTTGGCGTATTCCAAAGATGATACACCTTTATAAATTCCTGATGCCAAGCGGGTATTTACAATAGTGTAAAGCGGTTGCACCCATGTACTGATTAGC
>JAFUJN010000017.1 GCA_017468095.1 Clostridia bacterium | reverse complement strand
CCTTTTCCATAGAACATTGATGTACCAAGGTAATTTCCATCAACAACGATTGCATTAAATACATCGTTTACACAAGCAAGTGGGAAATCCTTTGAAATCAGCATAGGTGATACTCTTGCAAATACCTTGTCCTTTTTCTCTGCATAACCGATAAGCTTAATTACATAGCCCATCTTTTCTGCAAAGTGAACTTCGTCCAAAGTGATTTCTGTTATACCTTCAGTTACTATGTCGTTATAATCCACATAGTTTCCCCAAGCAAGGCTTGACAGGATTGCAAGCTTACGGCAAGCATCGTGTCCTTCAATATCTGCTGCAGGATTTCTTTCTGCATAACCTTTAGCCTGTGCATCTAAAAGGCAATCTGCAAAATCCTTATTCTTTGTTATCATTTCAGTCAGGATATAGTTGGTTGTACCATTTAAAATACCCATAATTTTCTCTACCTTATTTGACTTAAGGCTTGAGCACATTGGCTTAATTATAGGAATACCGCCACCAACTGATGCTTCAAACAGGTAGTTTGCATTCATTTTTTTTGCAATAGCTAAAAGCTCAGGACCGCAAGTTGCAACAAGTTCCTTGTTTGATGTTACCACATTAACACCTTTTTCAAGCAGTGCCTTTGTGAACTCGTATGCAGGGTGAAGTCCGCCCATAGCCTCAACTACGCAGTAAATTTCATCATCATTTAAGATGTCATCAAAATCCTTTGTGATAAGGTTTTTTGCCGGATGGTCAGGGAAATCCCTTATATCCAAAATATGCTTAACTTCTATAGGAGACATTGCCTCTTCTTCGAAGTTAGTATCGCAGAATATATCATACACACCGCTACCTACGGTGCCAAATCCTAAAATGGCTATTTTTACCATAATCATTCCTCCACCAATAAATTGGCTATTATTTTATCATATTTTGCCGTAAAAGTCAATGTTTGACAAGGTTTTTGCAGGGATTATTCTTCAAAAAGTGCCGCTGCAAAATCTTCAGCTGAAAATTCCTGCAAATCGTCTATTCCTTCGCCAACGCCTACAAACTTAACAGGTATGTTCTGTTCCTTTGCAATAGAAACTACAATACCGCCCTTTGCTGTGCCGTCAAGCTTGGTCAGGATTATGCCGGAAATCTCTGCAACTTCCGAGAAAAGCTTTGCCTGAGATACGGCATTCTGCCCTGTTGATGCATCAAGGACTATCATAATTTCCTTGTCGCTATCTGGAAGCTCTCTTTCAATAACACGGCTTATTTTGTTAAGCTCTGCCATAAGGTTTGCCTTGTTGTGAAGTCGGCCTGCTGTGTCACAGATTAAGATATCTGCATCTCGAGCAGTTGCAGCACGACAAGCGTCAAATACAACTGCTGCAGGGTCAGAATTTTCATTGTGCTTTATAATATCGCAGCCACTTCTTTTTGCCCAGACGTCAAGCTGGTCGATAGCTGCTGCACGGAAAGTATCCGCCGCCGCTAAAATAACTTTTTTGCCCTGAGATTTAAAGTGCATTGCAAGCTTGCCGATAGATGTGGTTTTTCCCACACCGTTTACGCCGATTACCAAAAGAACTGATGGTTTTGTGTTAAGCTTTAATGTGCCGTCGGTTTCTTTTAGGATTGCACTTATTATTCCGCGAAGTTCTTCCTTTACAAGCTCAGGGTCAGTTATTCCCTTTTTCTTAACTGTGGTTTCAAGCTCGCCTATTATATATGTTGCGGTCTCCGCTCCCATGTCCGCCATAATAAGTGCTTCTTCAAGCTCTTCAAAAAATTCTTCGTCAATTTTTGTGAATACTGAAAAAACGCTGTTTACCTTTTCGCATATGGACTCCCTTGTTTTCCCAAGACCAAATTTTAATTTTTCAAAAAAACCCATTGTTGTTCCTTTCCGGTTTGTTCTACTTTATAAGCTCTTCGTCAACTTCGTCAATGGCAAGAGAAAGCATCTTGGTTACGCCCTTTTCCTGCATGGTTACGCCGTATAGAACGTTTGCCGCTTCCATTGTACCACGACGGTGAGTTATAACAACGAACTGTGTATCGTCTAAGTAGTTATTTAAGTATGTGGCAAATCTTGATACGTTAACATCGTCAAGTGCCGCATCAATTTCGTCCAAAATACAGAACGGAGTTGGCTTAACCGCCAAAATTGCAAATAGTAGTGCAATGGCGATAAAGGACTTTTCTCCACCTGAATACAGGTTAATGTTCTGCAGGCTCTTACCAGGAAGCTGTACTTCAATTTCGATACCGCTTTCAAGAACATTATCCGGCTCTGATAGGTATAGTCTACCACGTCCACCGCCAAACAGTTCGCGGAATACATTTTCAAAGCTCTTGTTGATTTCTGCAAACTGACGTTCAAAGTGCTCTTCCATAAGCTCCTGCATTGAGCCGATAACCTTGGTTAAGTCATCCTTTGACTTGTCAAGGTCAGCTTTTTGAGTTGACAAGAATTCATAACGCTCTTTTACGTTCTTATATTCTTCGATAGAATCAAGGTTGATGCTACCTAGTGCCTTAATCTTACCACGAAGCTCTGTAGCACGTGCAGTTGCTTCTTTTTCGTTTTCGATTTCTTTTGCAGATTCTACCGCAGTATCCGGAGTAAGCTCATAATCATCCCAAAGACGAGATAACATATTATCTCTTTCCATAGTAAGCTTTGTTTCGCGGTTTTCAACACGGGATAGCTCCTGCTGAAGATTGATAAGTCTGTCGGTTACTTCCTTATTGGAATTCTGCATTCCCTTAAGTTTTTCCATAACTTCAGATTTTTCCTTATCAATTTCGCGGATACGTTCCTTAATCTTTTCGGAAGTTTCGCGAATTGCGTTGATGTCTGCCTTTTTAGCTTCAATAGATGCCAAAAGCTCTGCGTTCTGACCCTCTATTGATTTTTTATCTTCAATCTTCTGTGCGATTGCTTCTTCATTTTCTAAAATCTGCTGTTTTGTATCAATGATAAGCTGACGATTTGCTTCGATGTCCTTTTCCAAAGACTTTAGGCGAAGAGTTTCGTCCATAAGCTCCTGAGTCTTATTTTCTTTCTTTTCTTCCAAAGCCTTGTACTCATCTTCTAAGTCACGACTAGTTGCCATAAGAGCTTCAACTTCGTTTTCTCCCGTCCTTACGGTGTTGATTAAAATCGCAATTTCATCGGATGAATCCTTTAGCTGATTTTCGATTGATAAAAGCTCGTCCAAAAGTGCTTTATCGGCACTTCCGCCAACTTCAACTGATGCGGATAAATGCTTTAGTGAGTTTTCAAGGACAAGAATATCGTTTTCATATTCTCTTGCAAGCGGTGTATATGTTGAAAGTTGCATCTTTGCATTATCAAGGTCGGATGCCTTTACATCTGCTTCTTTTTTCAGCTTTTCTAAGGTTACAGAAAGTGCTGAAATTTCTGTTCCAAGAGTCTTTATCTCACTTGCACGAGATAAAAATCCGCTTGTCTTATTAACACTACCACCGGACATTGAACCACCGGCGTTAAATACTTCACCTGATAGGGTTACTGTCTTAAAGCGGTAGCCGTATTTTCTGGATAATGCGATACCATCATCAATAGTTTCAACAACAACCACTCTTGCCAAAAGGTTGTCGATAATGCCTGTGTATTTCTTATCAAATCTTACAAGGTCACGGGCAATTCCCACGAAACCTTTTTCTTTCTTTATTTCGTTTTCATTGTCAAGGCCTCTACCTTTAACAGATGATACAGGCAGGAATGTTGCACGGCCAAGCTTGTTTTCTTTTAAGAATGAAATTGCTGCCTTTGCGTCGTCTTCATTCTCCACAACAACGTTCTGCAGTGCTCCGCCCAAAACAACTTCGATTGCGGTTACGTATTCCTTATCAAGTGTGATTAAACCGGATAAAGTTCCGTAAATTGCACGCTTTTTAAGTTCAGGTGCAGTAAGAACTGCTTTAACGCTTTTAGCATAGCCGTCATAGTCATTTTCCATAGCCTCAAGCATTTTCTTCTTTGAGGTTTTGGAATTAAGCTCAAGCTGTTTATCTGAAATTTCGGCATTTAACTCTGCAATTTCCTTTGAAATTGAATCGTATCTTTCCTGCTGAACATCAATTCTTGCCTGCATTGAAGTAAGCTTTTCGGTCAGAGTCTTTATCTTCTCTTCGCTTTCTTGGATTTCACGCTTTGTGTCTTCTATTCCGCGAAGGCTGGCATCCTTTTCGGATTCAACTGCGGCTTTTCTTTCCAAAAAGCTTGCACGAAGAGTTTCAAGACCATCAACTTTAGCCTTGTCTGATGCCACCTGATTGGTTTTTTCCTGAATTTTTTCCTTGATTTCGTCTATCTTTTTCTTGCAAGCCAAAAGCTCGTCATAGAAAGACGAGTTATCGTTCTGTATGTTCTCAAAGGCCAAAAGAAGATTTGCGCTCTCCGCTTCCTGATTTTTAATTTCTTCTTCAATATCTGCAATCTGCTTTACGTGATTTTCGTTCTTTGCCTTTAAGCTTTCTATTTCCTTATCAAATCTCTCGAAAAGTGATTTGTTGTTTGCAATGTTATTTTCCGCAAGAACAATCTCATTTTCCGCCTTGGAAATGCCTGATTCACTCTCTAAAAGTGCGTTAT
>JAFUJN010000016.1 GCA_017468095.1 Clostridia bacterium | reverse complement strand
TCGACTTGGTTTTATGAAAATGACCTATGATATGGGAAATGCGCTAAATAAAAATGCAGGCGCTTGCTATGCGACTCCAAAAGAGACGGAAGACTTTTATGAAAAGTATAAAAATAAAGCACCATATATTCATTTTAAGACCACTGCCAGCGGCATAATGCAACCGAAAATGGTTATGGATGCCGATGTTAACTTTGAAAAATACTTTAGAATGATACCTGATGACGCTTGGCTATGTGTTGAAATTCCAGCCAGCGAAACCGAGGCTCAAACTAAAGAAAATATAATAGATGCACTTGTTTCAATGAAATCATTTAATATGTAAAAAAGGACATAATTATGTCCTTTTTTTGTATTGTAAAATGGGTTGTGGATGTGGTATAATAAACACATAATTCCTTTTGCAACCTTTTTTGGTCAAAAAAGTGTTATAAATGAAAACATTTGAAAGGAAGAAAAAATATGAAAAAAGTATTTATACTAACTATCTTAAGTTGCTTATTGCTTTCATCTTGCACAGACTCTGATATTGGAATAATTGGCGGAGCAGATGGACCTACAAGTATTTATGTAAAAGGTCAGTTTGGTGAACAATACGAAAAGAAGCCTGTCAGAATGTTTAATATTGATGGGGAGTTATATTATGATTCAGGACTTGTGAGCGAAACAGATACCCGTTGCGGAGTTATGGACGGAAGTGTTAAAAAGACAGTGGCAGAAGGTGAAGTTCCTTTAAAATCAGGTGAAGCAAACTTTGATGCTGACGGATACCAACATGCAACAAATATCACAAAGGAAGTATGCATTGATGGCGAATGGGTAATCTTTAAAAAGTTTAAATCTGAAATTTCTAACGGAAATGGAGAAGTAAAATACGGATTTTACATAAAAGGCCATCTAAATAATGCTGCAATAGACAGCGAGCTTATTGTTCTAACCGATAACAAGGATATAACCTTTTCGCAGGTATATGAGCCTATGTTAAGCTCACAGTTTGATGCTGGTAAAGATAATGGTATTGTAGTGTTCGACCACGTAACATCAGGAGACAAGTGGGGACTTACTCTTTACGCGGAAGATGTTACCAATAAAGGAATGACAATCAAATATGAACAGTTTGGCGGTAATCCGACAGGAGAACTTGAAACAGGTGCATGGTACAAAATTGAAAAGATAGTTGACGAAAATTGGCAGGACGTAGAAACTAAAGTTGATGATGTGGCATGGAACATGATAGCATATATGATAAAGAAAAACGACATAACAGAGTACGAAATTAACTGGGAATTTTTATACGGCGAACTTCCTGCAGGCGAATACCGATTGAGCAAGAAAATAGCAGATTTCAGAGTAGCCGAAAGTTATGACGAAGAAATTTATTATGCGTACTTTACTATTAAATAATTATGTACGTTTTCCAAGGAGTAAAAAATGAAGAATACACTTTCTTATGTTATTGAAAACAGAATACTAAAAAAGCTTGTTTTAAGCAAAAGCGTGGATAAGGAGATTCTTCGCACAACAGGGCGACTTATCGAGATAAAAGGCGAAATTTATCTTGCTCTTGAAAGCTTTATGGCGGATGGAAAGGCCATTCAGAAGAACTATCCTGAAAGTGAAGCCGTTGCTAAAATTACAGAGCTTGTCCCATCAGCATATAAGCAGGTTAATATTATAACAAGCCAAGGTGATGCGGAAATCAAGGTATCAAAAAAGGACAAAATAACTGTCATTGACAAGATAAAAAGGGAAAAAACCAACAAAGTCCAGATAGAGAAAAACAATCGTGACAAAAATTATATCATTCCTGACGGTGAGCCTGTTGATTTTCTTATTGAGCTTGGTGTTCAGGACAAAAACGGGCGAATTTTTGATAAAAAACGCTCAAAATTCCGCCAGATAAACCGCTTTTTAGAGCTTGTGTCCGATGTTGAAGCCGACATTATAAAAGGCAACGATTTATACATTTTAGACCTTTGTTGCGGTAAAAGTTATCTAAGCTTTGCGATTTACTATTATTTCACAAAAATCAAGGGACTTACCATTCAAATGGACTGTGTTGACCTTAAGAAAGATGTTATAAAGTACTGTGGTGACGTTGCAGAAAAGCTTGGATACAAAGGACTTAATTTCGTCTGTGGCGACATAAATGACTTCAAAATTAAAAGAGCGCCTGACCTTACGGTATCTCTTCACGCCTGTGATATCGCAACGGATATTGTCCTTGCAAAAGGCATTGATTCAAGCTCTCGCGTTATTATGTCAACACCGTGTTGCCACCACGAAATGATGGGTCAGCTAAAGCCAAAGGGCGAAGTTACCGATGTCCTTTTAAAGCATTCAATATTAAAACAAAAATTTGCGGATAGCTTAACCGATGCACTAAGGTGTAAGGTGCTTGAAATAAACGGCTATGAAGTAAATGCATTGGAACTTATTGACCCTGAAGAAACGCCGAAAAACGTGCTTATACGTGCCGTTAAGAAAGGCAAAATGTCAAGTGGCGATGCGGAAAAACTAAAAGCAGAATACAAAGAAATTTGCGATATGTTCGGTATAAACCCATACCTTTGGGATGCTTTTGCAAAATAGTTTGACAAAATAATTTTGTAGCAGTATAATTTAATGAAGATATATACATCAGGAGGATATAAAAAATGAGCGAAAGTTGTTCACATAATTGCGAAAGTTGCTCTGCAAATTGTGGTTCAAGAGAGAAGCAGAGCCTTTTAGCACCTTTAATGGACGGAAGTTCCGTTAAAAAGGTTATCGGCGTTGTAAGTGGTAAAGGCGGTGTTGGAAAGAGCCTTGTAACATCACTTCTTGCCGTTATGTCACAAAGAGCAGGATATAATACAGCAATATTGGATGCAGATATTACAGGTCCGTCAATCCCGAAAACATTCGGTATTACGGGAAAGGCAGAGGCCTGCGAATTTGGAATATTACCATCAAAATCAAAAATGGGCACAAAGATAATGTCCCTAAATCTTTTGACAGAAAACGAAACCGATCCTGTTATCTGGCGTGGCCCTGTAATTGCAGGAACGGTAAAGCAGTTCTGGACAGATGTAGTTTGGGAAGATGTTGACTATATGTTCATAGATATGCCACCTGGAACAGGGGATGTTCCGCTAACAGTTTTCCAGTCCATTCCCGTTGATGCAATCGTAATAGTATCATCACCGCAGGAGCTTGTTGGAATGATTGTTGAAAAGGCTGTAAAAATGGCAAAGCTAATGAATATTCCGGTTCTTGCATTAGTGGAAAATATGAGTTATGTAACATGCCCTGATTGTGGCAAGGAAATTCGTGTTTTCGGTGAAAGCCATATTGAAGAAATCGCAGAGCGAAACGGTATCAGCCGAACAGCGAAAATCCCTATGGATACTCGCTTGGCAGGCGCTTGTGATAAGGGTATGATTGAACTCTTCAGTGGCGACTGGCTAAATGTAGTGTTTAGCGCAATAGAAAACCTATAAAAAAAGACCTGAATTTCAGGTCTTTTTAATTTTGTCCACGGAATTTTGCAGGGGTTGTTCCCTTAATATCTTTAAAGGTCTTGATGAAATAGCTTAAATCGTTAAATCCCGATGAATATGCGATATCGGTGACGCTAAGGTCGGAATTTAAAAGCTTTCGTGATGCCTTTTCTATTCTGTATGCCATAAGATACTCAAACGGGGTTTTAAGAGTCATTTTTTTGAAAAATGCGCAAAAATATTTCTGTGACATTCCTGCGATTTTTGACATATCTTCAAGAGAAATCTGCTTATCATAGTTGCTTCTTATAAAAGAAAGCACCTTTTTTAGTTTAGGAATATTTTTATCCTTTAAAACTTCGTTTTCACTCTGGGTTGAGCGATAGAAGTGACTATCAATAATTATGCCAAAAAGGCGGTATAGTGCGCCGATTACGCTGAATTTATAGCCCGAAGACATATTGCTCATAGAAGTGAAAAGACTATCTACGCTTTGGTGAAACTCGTCATCCTTGTATGGAAAAAACTCATCGATTTTGTACCCAAGATTTAAAATGCTTTCAATAAAATAACTGCAGGCGGCATCTTGTATTGAAAGCATCTCCATATTCATTACAATACACTCGTAAACACAGTTTTTTGATGGAAATGCACTGTGCACTGTTTCGCAGTTAACAAAAACAATATCGCCTTTTTTTGCGGTATATTCGTTGGTGGAAAGCTTTACCTTTAAAGTGCCATTTAAAATTCTTATTATCTCAACACTTGAATGCCAATGGGAAGCCATCTCAAACTTTGGATGATGTTCATCCACGTGATATAGCTGAATTGGAAAATCAAGAGTTCCGTGTTGTTTAGGTTCGTTATAACCCATGTTGGTCTCCTTGACGATAAAATTATACTAAAAGCTGTAAAATTAACATATAATTTAGAAAAAATATGAATATAATTATACATTTTACTATTGTAACACAAGTATTTAATAAAAGTCAAGCGTATAATTTAAAGTATAAAATGGCGATAGGAGGAATTATTATGGCAAAAAATAGATTAGTAGGGGATTATCCTGTTATAGGAATCCGCCCTACAATTGACGGACGAAGAGGACCTTTAAAGGTAAGAGAATCTTTAGAGGACCAGACAATGAATATGGCGAAGGCGGCAGCAGAGCTTATTTCATCAAACCTTAAATATTCAAACGGCGAACCTGTAAAGGTTGTAATCGCTGATACAACAATCGGTAGAGTTGCAGAAGCTGCAGCTTGCCGTGAAAAGTTCAAAAAAGAGGGCGTTGACATTACTCTAACTGTTACACCTTGCTGGTGCTACGGCTCAGAAACAATGGATATGGACCCTATGACAATCAAAGGTGTATGGGGCTTTAACGGCACTGAAAGACCGGGTGCGGTTTACCTTGCCGCAGTTTTGGCATCACACG
>JAFUJN010000128.1 GCA_017468095.1 Clostridia bacterium | reverse complement strand
GAAGCAAAAAGCGTAGATGAAGCTAAGGCTTTAGCGCTAAAAGAGCTTGGCATAAACGAAGACGAAGCTGAAATCGAAGTTCTTGACGAAGGCACAAAAGGCTTTTTGGGCATCGGCTCAAAGGGTGCTCGTGTACGAGCTTGCGCAAAGGATGCAAACGCAGCTGTTGCAAAGCATTTCCTAAATGACATTTTCGATGCTATGGGTCTTGATGTTGCAGTTAGTGCAAAATCAGGCGATGAGAGTCTTGACGTTGCAATGGAAGGCTCACGTATGGGTCTTGTAATCGGTAAGCACGGCGATACATTGGATGCTCTTCAGTATCTTACATCACTTGTTGTAAACCGTGAATCAGATGAGCGAGTTCGTGTTATTCTTGACACAGAAAACTACCGTGAAAAGCGCCAGGCAGCACTTCTTCAGCTATCTTCAAGACTTGCTGATAAAGTTGCAAGAACAGGCAAAAAGCACACACTTGAGCCAATGAATCCGTATGAAAGACGCATTATTCACTCAAGTCTTCAGGCATGCGAAGATGTTACAACTTTCTCAATAGGCGAAGAACCATACAGAAAGGTTGTTATCGCTCCTAAGAACTATACACCAAAGTCTTCTTATGAGCCAAAAAGACCACACATTTCATCAAGAATCGCTGCTGAATACAGACAGCAGAACCACAACAAGCACAAGAGCTTTGATGAATTCTTGCAAAGCACAGAAGAGTAATCAACTTTAATTATTTGACTTTACAGGGAATGAAGAAAAATAGTGCAGAACAAAGTAGTTCAACTTGTTGAACGGTCTGTGCATTTTTATACATTCCTTTTGACTAGGAGGAAATACTTATGTCT
The DNA here is from genome assembly GCA_017468095.1 of Clostridia bacterium. Classification (GTDB taxonomy): domain Bacteria; phylum Bacillota; class Clostridia; order UBA1381; family UBA1381; genus UBA1738. Next base: position 2,664 of record JAFUJN010000128.1, on the reverse strand, counting down.
GGACACTCAAAATGGAGTACCATCAAGAGAAAAAAGGGCGCAAATGACGCTCAAAGAGCAAAGATTTTTACAAAAATTGCCCGTGAAATTTTAGTTGCTGTTAAGGCCGGCGGTCCGGATCCTGATAACAACTCATCCCTAAAGGATGCAATTTCAAAGGCAAGAGCGGCAAATATGCCAAACGACAACATTAACCGTACTATCAGCAAGGCTGCGGGTGCAGGTGCAGACGATAACTACGAATCAGTAACCTACGAAGGCTACGGCCCTGCAGGCGTTGCAGTTATTGTTAATACTCTTACTGATAACCGTAACAGAACTGCGGCAAATGTTCGTCACTACTTCGATAAGTTCGGCGGAAATATGGGAACAACAGGTTGCGTTAGCTTTATGTTCGACGAAAAGGGCGTTATCGTAATCGAAAACGACGGCATCGACGAAGATGAAATCACTATGGACGCATTAGAAGCCGGCGCTGATGATATTCAGGTAGAAGCTGAATGTATCGAAATTACAACAGCTCCCGCTGATTTCCACACAGTACGTGATGCATTAGAAGGAAAGTATACTCTTTCTTCTGCAGAAATCTCTATGGTTCCGCAGACTATGACAGAGCTTACCGACCCTGACCAGATTAAGATGATGTCAAGAATGCTTGAGCACATGGAAGATGACGATGATGTTCAGGACGTATATCATAACTGGGATATGCCGGAAGATTTGGAATAAGAATATAAAACACCTTAAAGCGAATTTGAGGTGTTTTTTTTGTATAATGAAAACCACGCCATAGTCGCGTAGTTAAATATAGGCTTTGCCGATGAAAAACGTAGGGGAGGGTCTCTGCGCCCTCCCGAATGTGATATATGTACTTTTGACCGACCAAAAGTACGAAAAGTCGCCGTGGGCACCCCGGACCCCGTAGTGTAGTGGCTTCGGACAAGTCGCAAGTTTCGTCAACTTTTACAGAGTAAAAGTTGCAAACCTTCGACAACTCGCCTAAAATGTGCACACTAAATAAAATTTAATGTAGAATTTTTTTCAAAAAAACGTATAGTTTAAAAATTATAAAAGCCAAAACATATCGTTCCTTTCTGATATGTTGAAAAAAATCCAGTAGCGCAAGAAAGATACAGATGTAAAAGTAATACCCCCATCCACTTACATTAGCGTGTGAATTCGTTTTATTGCCCTCTTTTTTATCTGGAAAATATTTTAAAAAAAGCTTTGTTAAAATTTTGTCAAAATCTATTGACATTTAAAAAAACTATGCTATAATGTATAAGGATGTGGTTGACAAATTTTTAACAATTTCTGCAAAAGAGCTCGTTTTTGTTGGTCACATAAACAAACTATAATCACAAAGGAGACTAATACTATGGCAAGATTCACACTACCAAGAGATATGTTCTACGGAAAGGGTTCTCTTGAAAACCTTAAGAACTTAGACGGTAAGAAAGCTATTATCGTAACAGGCGGAAGCTCAATGAAAAAGGGCGGATTTTTACAGAAGACAGAAGCTTACCTTAAGGAAGCAGGTATGGCTGTTGAAATTTTTGAAGGCGTTGAGCCAGACCCATCAGTTGAAACAGTTATGCGTGGAGCAGAAGCTATGACAAAGTTCCAGCCTGACTGGATCGTTGCAATCGGCGGTGGTTCACCAATCGATGCTGCAAAGGCTATGTGGGCATTCTATGAATACCCTGACACAACTTTTGAACAGCTTTGCACACCATTTAACTTCCCAAAACTTAGAACAAAGGCAAGATTTGTAGCTATCCCATCAACTTCAGGTACAGCTACAGAAGTTACTGCTTTCTCTGTTATTACAGACTATGCAAAGGGCGTTAAGTATCCGCTTGCTGACTATGAAATCACACCGGATGTTGCTATAGTTGACCCTGACCTTGTTGAAACACTACCACCAACACAGGTTGCATATACAGGTATGGACGCTTTAACACACGCTGTTGAAGCTTATGTATCAACACTTAACACACCATTTACAGATCCACTTGCAATCAAGGCAATCGAAATGGTATTTGACTATCTTCCACAGTCATACGCTGGTGATATGGATGCAAGAGAACAGATGCACTATGCACAGTGCCTAGCTGGTCAGGCATTTACAAATGCACTACTTGGTATCGTTCACTCAATGGCTCACAAGACAGGTGCTGCTTTCTCAACAGGCCACATTCCACACGGCTGTGCAAATGCAATCTACCTTCCATACGTAATTAAGTTTAACGCACACGAAAGCGAAGCTATGCACCGCTATGCTGATATCGCAAGAAGACTTGGTCTTGGCGGAGCATCTGAAAAGTCACAGGTTAACGCACTAATCGCTATGATTGATGACTTTAACAAGAAGCTTAACATTCCAAAGACTCTTAAGGATTTCGGCGTTAACGAAGCTGAATTCAAGGAAAAGATTGCTACAATCGCAGAGCTTGCAGTAGGCGATGCTTGCACAGGTTCAAACCCAAGAGCAATTAACCCTGAGCAGATGGAAAAGCTATTTACATGTGCATACTACGGCACTGAAGTTGATTTCTAATTTCATATAAACCCCATATTTTACCGCAGGTCATCCCCACCCGACCTGCGGTAATTTTTTGTTTTATTAAACATTTATAAATTTCTTTAAAAAATGCTGGTAAT
>JAFUJN010000127.1 GCA_017468095.1 Clostridia bacterium | reverse complement strand
CATACTATCCTTTAGGTGTTTACAAAGACAGAAGCGCTAAGGAGGACAAATAAATGAGCACATTTAATATTCTAATTGCAGGCTTCGGCGGACAGGGCGTATTATTTGCCGGAAAGTGCCTTGCATATAACGGACTTACAGAAGGTAAACAGGTTAGCTGGCTTCCATCATACGGCCCTGAAATGCGTGGTGGTACAGCAAGCTGTAGCGTAATCCTAAGCGATTCACCGGTTGGTTCACCAATCGTTTCAAACCCTAACGTACTTATTGCTTTAAACCTTCCATCACTTGATAAGTATGAACCAATGGCTGTTCCTGGTGCTAAAATCTTTGTTGAATCAAGCCTTATTGAAAGAAAGGTAGAAAGAGACGACGTTGAAGCTTTCTACATCCCTGCAACAAAGATGGCAACTGACCTTGGAACACCAACACTTGCAAATATGGTTATACTTGGAAAGATGATTAAGGAAACAGGCGTAGTTGGTTTTGATGCTATCGAAAACGGACTTAAGAAAGTTATTCCTGCTAAAAAGGCAGATATGCTTGAGCTTAACCTAAAGGCACTAAAGGCAGGCTACGACTACGAATAAGGAGAAATAAGATGAAAATTTTATTTCAGGGTGACTCCATAACAGATTGCTATCGTTCCAGAGAAGTTGAATTCAGAATTGGTATGGGTTATGCACTTTTGTGCCAGGCGGAGCTTATGTGCGAAGAGCCAAATAAATACGAAATTTTGAATCGTGGCGTCAGTGGAAATAGGGTATGCGATCTTTATGCGAGAATTAAAAGTGATATTATAAACTTGAAGCCTGATTTTATGAGCATCTTGATTGGTGTCAATGATGTTTGGCACGAGCTTGGTGACCAGAACGGCGTAGATGCAGACAAGTACTATAAAATCTATTCAATGTTAATTGAAGAGGTTAAAGAAGCTCTTCCTGATATAAAAATTATGATTATGGAACCTTTTGCTTTAAAGGGCAGAGATAATGAAATATATTGGGATGAATTCAAGGTAGAAGTTGCAAAAAGAGGAGAAATGGCAAAGAAAATTGCCGAAAAGTTTGACTTGCCATTTGTGCCATTACAGAAAAAGTTTGATGAAGCTGCAAAACTTGCGGATAATAGCTACTGGCTTGTAGATGGTGTTCACCCAACTGCTGCAGGTCATATGATAATTAAAAAAGAATGGATGAAGGCTTTTAAAGAGCTTAATCTATAAAAAAACCTCCTGATTTCAGGAGGTTTTTTTAGTTTAATTTTAATGAAATATGCTTTGGGATTCCGTTTTCTGTAACGATTTCCGGCTCACCTATAATAAGTGGTAAGCAGTAATCAATAAATTCCCCAGTAACGTCACATCCGTTTTCTGCACTAAAGTTGTCAGGAACTTTTTTCTCACGGTTAGCAACGTATGAAACCTTGTTCTTTATAATTGAGAAAGTATTATCGTCATTTCTTGAGTATCCCATAACAATTCCGCTTTCGCCGTCAAGCGCCGCATTCGCGCCGGCTTTACCTATGCTAACCGAATCATTAAGGTCAGTAAGTGATGCAAAATGTGATGAACAACGCTGAGTAACATTAAGTTCAACAGAACGGGTTTTTCTGCCAAATTCTTTCTTTAAAATATTCTCTACAACCTTTGCAGAGCCGGAAAGTTGTGCGTGACCAAATTCATCATGACCTGCTAAGCACTCCATATTGCTGTAATACTCGCCGTTTTCGTCAACAATACCTTCAGAAACGGCGATAACCATATTTCGAACATTGGAATTTTTAACATCATCAATTAGTTTACTGACACTAAGTGGCTTTTCGGGAAGATATATAAGATGTGGAGCTCTTGTGGTTGAGCTTCGAGATAGTGCGGATGCAGCCGTTAGCCAGCCTGCATTTCTTCCCATAATTTCAACGATTGTTATTGATTTGTCAGCATAAACTGCGCAATCACGAGCAATTTCGCTTACGGATGTTGCTACGAATTTCGCCGCAGAACCAAAGCCAGGTGTATGGTCAGTTCCCATAAGGTCATTATCAATGGTCTTTGGAACACCAACAACGGAAACGCCCTTGTTGTGCTTTATTGAGTATGCGGATAGCTTATTAACGGTATCCATTGAATCGTTACCGCCAATATAAATAAACATTTTAATATTGTGTTTTTCAAAGTTTGCAAAAACAGTTTCATAAACTTCGGAGTCAGAGTCAGGATCAGGAAGCTTATATCTGCAAGAGCCAAGGTAAGCAGATGGTGTGTTTTTTAGTAGCTGAAGATTATTCATATCAGCAAAAATTGGGTTTAGTTCAGCAAAATCGTCATTTACAACACCAAAAATACCGTTTCTTGCACCATAAATTTTTTTCCCACAAGAAAAAGCACCTTCAATGACGCCGCAAAGGGTAGCGTTGATAGCTGCCGTTGGTCCGCCTGATTGTGCTACTGCAAAATTTCCGTCTTTCATTAAATAGTACCTCCAAGGTTTATTCATACGACATAATTATACACGAAATTTATTATTATGTCAACAAAATAACTATTGCGAAAATGGAAAATCTATGTTATACTTTAAGTAGATATTTGTTTAAGATTTGGAGGAAAGATTCTTGGAAACAAAGAGAAAAGTTCCGGAGGTTGTTATAAGACGTCTCCCAAGATATTATCGCTATTTAAGTGAACTTGACAGAAATGGTAAGACAAGAATTTCATCAACTGCCCTAAGCGAAAAAATGGGTGTTACAGCCAGCCAGATAAGACAGGATTTTAACTATTTTGGCGGTTTTGGACAGCAAGGATACGGATATAATGTTAAGTATCTTTTGAATGAAATTGAAGAATTGTTTGGTACATCAAACGGATATAGAGCAATTATTGTTGGTGCAGGTCATTTGGGCCATGCACTTGCAAATTACGGAGCTATGAAACGACGTGGCTTCGATATTATGGGAATGTTTGATGTTGACCCAGAAAAGATAGGCAAGGAATGTAACGGAATAAAGATCATGGATATGAAAGATATTGAAAGCTTTATTCGTGAAAATGAAATTGATATCGCAATGCTGACACTTCCTAAAACAGTTATCGAAGATGTGGCAGATGACCTTGTTGAATACGGAATAAAGGGCCTTT
>JAFUJN010000002.1 GCA_017468095.1 Clostridia bacterium | reverse complement strand
ATACTGACCCAAAACTTTGTATGGAAGAACGAAAAGCAATTATTGAAAGACTTGGTGTTGGGGACTGGCAAATTTTTGGTGCTCATGGGTTTAAAAAGGATTATTCCGTTAATTCATAAAAAAATTCAAAAAAACTATTGACATTTCAAAAATTGAAGAGTATAATACATTATAAATTTGAATATCACAAAGAACGACTATGACGAAGACGGTCGGATTGCAAAGCCTGGAGAGAGTTGCCGTATGGTGCGAGGCAATGGTGGAGCTTTCCAATGACCCATCACTTCTGAGTCGAAGGACCGAAAGGCGAAAGCCCAGTAGACTCCTTCCGTATTGCTGCGTAAAGGCAAAAGGCTTGATAGAGCCTGGTAAGTGACGGAAATTATTTCCGTAATTTGAGTGGTCCCGCGGGTTTAATACTCGTCTCAAAAGTTTATTTTGAGGCGAGTTTTTTGTTTTATTCAAAGCCGTATAAGCCAAAAGGCTTGCGGAAAAGAAAGGAGACAAAAAAATGGATTACAATTTGAAAGAAGTTGCAGGTAGAATCAAAGACCTGCGCGAAGCAAAGGGATTTACACCTGAAGAGCTTGCAAAGCTTACAGGCGTATCAGTAGAAGACTACAAGGTTTTGGAACAGGGTGAAACAGACTTTAGCTTCACATTTATTTATAAGTGTGCAAAAGCTTGTGGCGTAGAAGTGGTTGATATCTTGGAAGGTACCAGCACAACCCTTACTTCATTTGCAATTACAAGAAAAGGCGAAGGCCTTAAGATTATAAAAAAGCAGGGCGTTGTTTATAACAACTTGGCGCCTAAATTCAAGGAAAAGCTTGCAGAGCCGTTTTTGGTTAAGTTCCCATATCTTGCAGAGGAACAGAACGCTCCAATCAAGCTAAACTCACATAACGGTCAGGAATTTGACGTTATCGTTAAGGGTTCACTAAAGGTTCAGGTTGGTAACCACGTTGACGTTCTTCACGAAGGCGATTCAATCTTCTATAACAGTATCATCCCACACGGAATGATTGCTGTATCAGAAGGCGGATGTGAATTCCATGCTGTTGTTTTAAATCCGCAGGACGGTCAGTTTAGCGAAGAATATCCAGAAGCTCCGTTTATCGCAGCAAAGGCGGCAGCCAGCAAAAAGCAGGCAAAGAAAACTGTTGCTGATGACTTTGTTGAATCATTCTATGACGATAAGGGCGTATTTAACGGAATCAAATTCAAGAATGACGACAAGTTCAACTTCGCATTTGACTGCGTTGACGCTATCGCTAAAAAGGACCCTGACAAGACAGCTATGATGTGGGTTGCAAACGATAAAACCGACCGCAAATTCACTTTCAGCGATATGAAGAAGTATTCTGCAAAAACTGCAAACTACTTTGAATCCCTTGGCATCAAAAAGGGCGACACAGTAATGCTTGTTCTAAAGAGACACTATCAGTTCTGGTTCTGTATGTTAGCACTACATAAAATTGGTGCAATCGCAATCCCTGCAACAAATCAGCTTGTTGAGCACGATTTCGAATACAGATATAAAGCTGCAAAGGTTAAGGCAATCGTTTGTACTGCCGATGGCGATGTATCAGTTGAAGCAGAAAAGGCAGCCGCAGCATACCCTGATATGATCAAGGTTTTGGTTGGCGGACAAAAGGACGGCTGGAACGATTTCAATGTAGAAATGGAACGCTTCAGCACTCACTATAACCGCACAGAAAACACACCTTGCGGTGACGACCCTATGCTAATGCTATTTACATCAGGTACAACAGGCTACCCAAGAATTGCAACACATTCATATAAGTATGCACTTGGCCATTACCCAACTGCAAAGCATTGGCACAATGTTAATCCTGACGGACTTCACTTCACAATCTCCGATACAGGCTGGGGTAAGGCACTTTGGGGTAAGCTATACGGCCAGTGGCTATGCGAAGCAGGTGTATTCACATACGACTTTGACAGATTTAATTCTGAAGATATTCTTCCGCTATTTAAAAAGTATAACATCACAACATTCTGTGCGCCACCTACAATGTATAGATTCTTCATTAAGGAAGATTTGTCAAAGTATGACCTTTCTTCAATCGAATATGCAACAACAGCAGGTGAAGCGCTAAACCCAGAAGTGTTCAATCAGTTCAAAAAGGCAACAGGCCTTACAATCATGGAAGGCTTTGGCCAGACAGAAACAACACTTTCAATCGCAAACTTTGTTGGTTCAACACCAAAAATCGGCTCAATGGGTCGACCAAGTCCACTATACGATGTTGTTTTGCTTGACACAGACGGCAACGAATGCCCAATAGGTGATACAGGTGAAATCTGCATCAGAACAAAGGACGGAGCACCTTGCGGATTGTTTGTTGGCTATTACCTTGACGAAGAAAAGACCAAGGATGTATGGCATGATGGTTACTACCACACAGGCGACCAGGCAAATATGGACGAAGACGGATACCTATGGTATGTTGGACGTATCGATGACGTTATCAAATCATCAGGTTACCGTATCGGACCTTTCGAAATCGAAAGCGTTATCATGGAGCTCCCTTATGTTTTGGAATGTGCAATCACAGCTGTTCCTGACGAAGTACGTGGTCAGATTGTTAAGGCTACTATCGTGCTTGTAAAGGGTAAAGAGGGCTCAGACGAACTTAAGAAAGAAATCCAGGAATATGTTAAGACACATACTGCACCTTACAAATACCCAAGAATTGTGGAATTTGTTGATGAACTTCCAAAGACCATCAGCGGTAAGGTAAGACGTGTTGAAATCAGAAATAAGGATATCGAAAAACTAAATAAATAATTTAAAGAAGTCAGGTAAAAACCTGGCTTCTTTTTTGTAAAAGTAACATACTTGTAAACTGATAACTATTGTGTTAAAGAGTTTTTAGTGCTATAATACAATCTGGAAGAATGTGTGTTTGATTGGTAAATTTAAGATGAAAAACACAGGAAATATATGAAATGGAGATTACATATGGAAATGAAAAAACGAGGTATGTTTATCTTGGGTATTGCTATTTGTATAGCTGTAGCAATCTTGTCTATTATGCTTGAGAAACTGATTCCTGGTGACGTGTTGGGTTCTTCCATCATCGCACTGTTTATGGGAACAATAATCAATATTTTCTTTCATCCGAATTGGATAAAGCCTGCACTTAAATTTACATCAAAAAAGATTTTAAAGGCAGCTATCATTTTACTTGGTGCATCCCTTTCTGTTAACACGATTATGTCTGTTGGCAAAATGACCTTTTTTGTGATGGTTTTCACATTTGCGATGTGCTTTGGCGGAGGGTACTTTGTTCGTAAGCTATTTGGTCTTAATTGGAAACTAAGCAATCTGATTTCCGCAGGAACAGGAATCTGTGGTGGCAGCGCTGTGGCGGCTATTGCGCCTGTTATTGACGCTGATGACAAAGACATAGCTTTTGCTTTATCATCCACCTTTCTTTTTGATATGATTATGGTTGCTTTATATCCGATTATGGGCACGGTTTTGGGAATGTCTGATATAGCTTATGGCATTTGGGCAGGAACCTCTGTGAATGATACAGCCAGCGTGGTTGCTTCCGGATACGCTTTTTCTGAGGCTGCAGGCGACTTTGCAACGATGGTTAAGCTAACTCGTACTATTGCAATCATACCTACTGTGTTAGTGTTTGCATATATTGGTACTCGTATAAAACAAAAAGAGTTGCAAACAGGAAGCGATGGCAAAAAAGTAAACATCCTGAAAATTATTCCTTGGTTCATTGGTGGCTTTTTGGCATTGGCGATTGCGAATAGTGTTGGCGTTATTCCTTTAGAAATATCCAACATTATGAAGGGTGCAAGTAAATTTTTAATGGTAACAGCACTTGCTGCTATTGGTCTTGGAACCAGTATTGCTGACTTCAAGAAGGCAGGGCTTTCTCCGATGTTCTATGGTATAACTATTGATACTTTGGTAACCTTGACGGCACTTGCGGTTATTTGGTGTATGGGACTGATGTAGTATTTTTTGCCGAAAAGCAATTTTGACTTGACACGAACTTTGTCGAATGATGATAAGATAAATAAGAATTTGATAAAGGGTGTTATTTCTGTGAAAAACTTTATCTCGCAACTTGTTTGCATGTGATTTTTAAAAGGGAAGTATAAGTTTTGACTGTGGTAATAAATATTAAAATAAGGAGAATGAGAATGAAAGCTTTAAAAAGCGTCAAAAGCATTTTGAGTGTATTTTTAATACTGATTATGTTGACAGCATTATTTTCTGCTTGTTCAGATAATTTGGGGGAGAACAGCTCTGATAAAAACCAAAACGGATATGCGAAAGACCTGAGATCCATTGGGATTACAGATCCCTATGTAAATCCTGAGGTAAAATTCAGTAACTTAACTTCTGAAGAAGATCAATCAGAACTTAGCAAGGATTTAGAAAAAGAGGGAATAAAGGAATCATATATTAAATATTATATTAACTACGTTAATATATACAACGAAACTGCGCCTAAATCAGTTTTGAATGGTTGGAATACTTTGGATAAAGTAAATTACGACTCTTATGAGATACAAGACGTATGGGTGCAAAAATATCCTGATTTTATTGGTATTTGTTGCAGGATAGCAGCATTTACATTGCTCCGAGATGATATTCTGGTAAACAACACTGATTTTCAAAAAACATCTATGGGGTCATTGACTTTTGATAATTTTGCGTTTGAAATGATGCCCGCAAAATTCATGACAGATGAAAAATTAAAGGCATTTGAAAACTTTTATGCACCAATACCTACAAGCATATCAACTGATAAAGAGGTTCAAAAAAAGGTTTTGGAGCAAGCTCTTAAGGAGAGAGGAATTCAATTTAAAAATTCCAATTTAAAGTTTATAGGTCTGGTTGCGCACGATACTCTGGATGAATCTAATCCGGTTCTCTTTATAGATCATGCAGGAGTGATATACGAAAAGAATGGCTCTGTATATCTTTTGGAAAAATTAGCGTTCCAAGAACCATATCAATGGATAGAATTCCCGTCCGAAGAAGAGATAATTAAATATTTTGAATCTAAATATAATTTAGATACCACTGGCAAAATGGCGGAACCTATATATATGATCAACGATAAGCTGTTTTGATGCAGTTTAATGTTAAATCCCGATTTATCTAATAAATTTTTACCTGTAACTTAACATGAACTATTGCTATGCGGAACTTGCATCTAAACCGTCTGTCCCGCATATAAAGAGGATATCTAATAAATAATAAAGATAAAAAACAAAGGAGAAACCCCAGAATGAAGAATTTTTACTTAAAACCAAAACTTTTCTCGGTACTTAAAAGCTACACAAAAGAGCAATGCCTAAAGGACATAATTGCGGGAATTATCGTGGCAATTATAGCACTTCCGTTATCAATCGCCTTGGCACTTGCATCAGGCGTTGAGCCTGCTTGTGGTGTTTATACAGCCATTGCTGCGGGATTTGTGGTGTCCTTTTTAGGCGGAAGCAGAATCCAAATTGCAGGCCCAACTGCCGCATTTGCCACAATCGTTGCAGGAATAGTGGCATCGCAAGGGATGGACGGACTTTTCCTTGCCACAATAATGGCGGGTATAATGCTTATCCTGATGGGCGTATTTAAGCTGGGAAGTCTTATTAAATTTATCCCATATACCATAACAACAGGCTTTACATCAGGTATTGCGGTTACAATCCTAATCGGTCAGTTAAAGGACTTTTTCGGTCTTACATATGCCGATGGCGTAAAGCCTATTGAAGCAATCGAAAAGCTTGAAGCAAACTTTGAGGCTATTTCAACATTCAGCCCTGCCGCACTTTTGGTTGGAGCGGTATGCCTTGCAATTTTGATTATCTACCCAAAATTTGAAAAGCGTGTACCACCGTCACTAATCGCAGTATTTGCAGGCGTTTTAATGGTGAAATTCATACCTGGTTTAGACGATGGTGTATTCACAATTGGAGAGCTTTACACAATCCCTGCAGGACTTCCAAAGGTTGATTTTGCGGGAATGGACTTTTCACTTGCAAAAATAAGCGCAGTTTTACCTGATGCATTCACCATCGCAATTTTAGCGGCGATTGAATCGCTTCTATCCTGCGTGGTTGCAGATAGTATGGTAAATTCACGCCATAATTCAAATGCAGAGCTTGTGGCACAGGGAGCGGGAAATATCGCATCTGTTTTATTCGGCGGAATCCCTGCAACAGGCGCTATTGCAAGAACTGCTGCCAATGCGAATAACGGCGGACGCACACCGATTTCTGGAATGGTGCACTCGGTAGTGCTTCTATTGGTATTATTATTCCTGATGCCGTATGCAGGACTCATCCCGATGCCGACTATAGCTGCAATTTTGTTTATGGTGGCTTACAATATGAGCGAGTGGAAGAAGTTTGTATCGGTTATAAAAAGAGCGCCAAAGAGCGATACAATCGTTATGGTAACAACATTTGTTTTAACCGTAGTATTTGACCTTGTTATCGCAATCGAAGTTGGAATGATTTTGGCAGCAATGCTGTTTATGAAGAGAATGAGCGAAGAAACTGTGGTTTCCGACTGGAAATATGTAGCAGAAGACGCAGAAAATGACGATAAAGACCTTTTGGCTGTACCAAAGCACGTAAGGGTTTACGAAATTTCAGGACCGCTATTCTTCGGTGCGGCAGATAAAATTCTTGACATCAAGTTCAAGGAATATACAAAATGCCTTGTGCTTCGTATGAGAGCAGTTCCGGCACTTGATGCAACGGCAATGAACTCACTTTCAGAGCTTTATAAAAAGTGCGAGAAAAACGGCATTAGTCTTGTACTTTCACACGTAGCTGACCAACCACTTGCTGTAATGAAGAAAAACGGATTTTATGACAAGCTTGGCGAAGATAGATTCTGCCCGAACATCCACGCGGCGATTGAAAAGGCAAGCAGTTTAGCTGAATAAAATAAAAAAGGCTGTAATAATACAGCCTTTTTTATTCGTTTTTAACTTTAATAATATACTCAATTCCCCAATCAAAGGAGTTGGTTTCCATATCCGCATTAACACCGCCGTCACGCATTAAATCAAGTGCCTTTTTAATGGTGTTGGTAAAAACTCTCACATCGTGAAAACTCTTGAATTTAAGCTTTTGAGCGGGAGGTGTGGGTGGAGTCAGCATTTTCCTTATAAGCTCTTCAGCTTCGGTAACATTCAGTTTTTTTTCGTTTATAGTGCGGACTGCTGATAGCTGTGCTTCTTCATCGGTTAGGTGAAGAAGTGCTCTTGCGTGTCGCTCAGAAAGGGAGTACTCCGATATAAGCCTGCGTGTTCTTGGGTAGAGCCTTAAGAGTCTCAACTTATTTGCAATATTTGATTGGGATTTCCCAAGCTTTTTCGCAATCTCTTCCTGAGTCATCCCTTGAGTTTTGATTAAATTCTGATAACTTTCTGCAACTTCAAAAAAAGAAAGGTCATCACGTTGCAGATTTTCAAGGAGAGCCAAAAGTGCGGACTTTTTCTCGTCAACATTTAAGATTATTGCAGGGATTGAATCAAGTCCTGCATTTTCCGCTGCCCGAAATCTGCGTTCTCCTGCAACAAGCTCGTATCCGCCACGTACCTTTCGGACTGTAACGGGTTGCAAGATGCCGAATTCTTCAATAGATTCTGTAAGCT
>JAFUJN010000126.1 GCA_017468095.1 Clostridia bacterium | reverse complement strand
CAAGTTTAACCAACATAACAATCCCTGACAGCGTTAAAAGTATAGGTGATGAAGCATTTTTAGGTTGCGCAAGTTTAACCAACATAACAATTGACGGTGTTGAAAGTATAGGTAGTGAAGCATTTAGAGGATGCGCAAGTTTAACAAGTATCACAATTCCAGACGGTGTAACGAGTATAAGTTATGGTGCGTTTGATAATTGTAAAAGTTTAACAAGTATTACAATCCCTGATAGTGTTGAAGATATATGGAGTGGAGCATTTTGGAATTGCGCAAGTTTAACTAGTATCACAATTCCGGACGGTGTAACAAGTATACAATCTAACACGTTTGCCGGTTGCGAAAGTTTAACCAGTATCACAATTCCTGATAGTGTTAAAATAATAGAAAATGGATATTATGGGGGAGCATTTAGAGGTTGCGCAAGATTGACAAATGTATACTATGGCGGAAGCGAAGCGGAATGGAAGAAGATAGAGATTGAGTCAGACAATGAAGAACTAACCAGCGCAACTATACATTTTATGGGAGAAACAGAGTCTGATATGGAAGAAACCGAGCAAGAGCGTGAATACGTATCTGGCGATGTAAATAATGACAATTCTGTGGATGTAAGAGACGTTATTTCTCTAAGGAGACACATTGCAGGTGGTTACGGAACAACAGTAAACGAAAAAGCAGCGGATGTGCATCGAGATGGCTATGTTGATACAGGAGACATTATTGTATTAAGACGATTCATTGTCGGCGGTTATGGCATTGAATTAAGGTAAGAACATTTTTAAGACAAATAAATGTAGGGAAGGGTCTCTGTGCCCTTCCTTTTATACTGCCACAGCTGTGGCAGTTTTTTTATAACGTATTTTCCCGCTAAAATCTTGACATTTCCCTTGATTTCCTATATAATAACTAGGATAAAATGCCATAGTTGTGTAATCACAAGGCTCCTTTGTCAGCGCCCCTTGCCTAAAGGGGAGAGGGCCACGAAAGTGGCGAGGGGATACAGGGAGCTGTCACGAAGTGACTGAGGGATTGTAAAAAATAAATTTATATACAAGGAAGGCTAAAGTTATGAAAAACGGAGTAAACGAAATCAGAGAGAAATTTTTAAGCTTTTTTGAATCAAAGGGCTGTTTGCGTCTTGGAAGCTTTTCATTAGTTCCAAAGAACGATGCAAGCTTGCTACTTATCAACTCAGGTATGGCGCCAATGAAGAAGTGGTTTACAGGTGCTGAAGTTCCACCAAGAAGACGGGTTACAACTTGCCAGAAGTGTATCCGTACACCTGACATTGAGTGCGTTGGTAAAACTGCACGTCACGGAACATTCTTTGAAATGCTTGGTAACTTCTCATTTGGTGACTATTTCAAGCACGAAGCTATTAACTGGGGTTGGGAATTTTTAACAAAGGTTATGGAAATCCCTGAGGACAAGCTTTGGATTACAGTTTACGAAGAAGATGATGAAGCACGCGATATCTGGATTAACGAAGTTGGTGTAAACCCTGAGCGTGTTATAAAGCTTGGCAAGGCTGATAACTTCTGGGAACACGGCACAGGCCCTTGCGGACCATGCTCTGAAATCCACGTTGACCGTGGTGAACAGTACAGCTGTGGCCCTGATTGCAAGATGGGTTGCGATTGTGACCGTTTTATGGAAGTTTGGAACCTTGTATTTACTCAGTTTGATAAGGACGAAGACGGAAATTATAACCGCCTCGCAAACCCTAACATTGATACAGGTATGGGTCTTGAAAGATTGGCCGCTGTTATGCAGGGCGTTGACAATCTTTTCGAAGTTGACACAGTTAGAAACATTATGAACCACATCTCAAAGATTGCAGGTGTAAGCTATAAGCAGAACGAAAAGGTTGATGTATCTCTTCGTGTTATTACTGACCATATCAGAAGTACCGTTATGATGGTTTCTGACGGCGTTATTCCATCAAACGAAGGAAGAGGCTACGTTCTTCGTAGACTTCTTCGTCGTGCTGCCCGTCACGGAAAGCTTTTAAATGTTAAGGGCGAATTCCTATATCAGGTGGCAGATACTGTAATTGATGAATCAGCGCAAGGTTATCCTGAACTTGCTGAAAAGCGTGAATACATCAAGAAAATTATCAGAATTGAAGAAGAACGTTTCGCAAAAACTATTGACAACGGTCTTGCAATTTTGAATGAATATGTAGAAGAAATGAAGAAAAACAGCGAAACTGTTTTGTCAGGCGACAAGGCATTTAAGCTAAACGATACTTACGGATTCCCGATTGACCTAACTGTTGAAATCTGCGAAGAAGCAGGCCTTGGCGTTGACCGTGATGGTTACGATAAGGAACTTAAGGTACAAAAAGAAACCGCTCGTAATGCAAGAAAAGACGGCTCAAGCTGGGAAGATAATGACGGCTTTAAGTTTGAAGGCACAGAAGCAACAGAATTTGTTGGCTATACCGATTTAACAGCTGATAGCGAAATTATCGCTCTATCTTCAAACGGCGAAGAAGCTGACGGCATCGGCGAAGGCGAAAACGGCGTTATCGTTGTGAAAAAATCACCATTCTATGCTGAAATGGGTGGTCAGGCAGGCGACATCGGTTCTATTGTAAAGGATGGCGCTGAAGCAAAGGTTATTGATACTAAAAAGAACGCAAGTGGCGTTTATATGCATATTGTGGAAGTTACAAAGGGTAGCTTTACAAAAGGCGACAATGTAACTCTTACAATTTGCAAGAAAAACAGAACTGCCATCGGCAGAAACCATAGTGCAACTCACATTCTTCACAAAGCTCTAAAGGAAACTTTGGGCGACCACGTAGCTCAGGCAGGTTCAGAAGTAAATGCAAAGCATCTTCGTTTCGACTTCTCACACTTTGAAGCAATGACACGCGACGAGCTTAAAAAGGTTGAAGCAAGAGTTAACGAAATGGTACTTGAAGCACTTCCTATAAACGTTCAGGAGCTTCCAATCGACGAAGCTAAAAAGCTTGGCGCAGAAGCACAGTTTGGCGAAAAGTACGGCGATGTTGTTAGAGTTGTTAAAATGGGTGACTATTCAATCGAATTCTGTGGTGGTACTCACCTTACCAATACGGCAGAAATCGGCTTATTTAAGCTAATTTCTGAATCAGGTGTTGCTGCAGGTACAAGACGTATTGAAGCGGTAACCGGCGCAGGCGTTCTTAACTATATTAAAGAAAAGGATGCCCTAATCGAAAAGACAGCAGTAAGCCTAAAGGCTAACAACGTAAACGAAATTGATATGAAGGCAGAACAGCTTGCAAGTGAGCTTCGTGATACAAAGAAAAAGCTTGAAGCACTAAATGCAAAAATGGCTGGCAGCAAGCTTGATGACGTATTAAAGAACAAGGTTGAAATCGGCGGTGTTACCGTTGTTTGCGGTCAGGTTGACGGCCTATCAGGCGGTGACCTTAGAACACTTGGCGATAACCTGAAGGATAAGATGGACTGCGGTATTGCAGTTTTAGCATCAGTAGCTGATGGAAAGATTGCATTCCTTGCTACTGCAACAAAAGAAGCTGTAGCTAAAAAGGTGCACGCTGGTATGGTTATTAAAGAAATTACTGCTATTGCAGGTGGCTCAGGCGGCGGAGAGCCTGATATGGCACAGGGCGGCGGTAAGGACGAAGCAAAGATAGCTGAAGCCCTATCAAAAGTTCAGGCTATTATTGAAGCACAAATAGGATAAACTATGGATGGCGTAATAGTTATAAATAAGCCGACGGGGCAGACGTCACATAATCTTGTGGGATTTACAAGAAGGCTTTTAAACATAAAAAAAGTCGGACATACAGGGACTTTAGACCCAGATGCATCAGGTGTACTTCCTGTTTGTATTGGAAGAGGAACGAAAGCGGCTGATATGCTGACAGCATCAGACAAGGCATACAGGGCACAGTTCATTCTTGGAATGACCACAGACACGCTGGATGCATCGGGTGAGATTTTAACCGAGCAACCTGTAAACGTAACAAAAGAACAAATTGAAGATGTAATAAAAGGATTCATAGGCGAAATTTTTCAAATTCCGCCTATGTTTTCTGCTATAAAAAAGGATGGTAAAAAACTTTACGAGCTTGCTCGTGAAGGTATAACCATTGAACGCGAAAAGCGAAAAGTCACCATATTCGATATCAAAATCTGCGAGCTTGATATGCAAAATTATGCCATAACTATTGAGGTTTTTTGCTCAAAAGGCACGTATATAAGAACCCTTTGCGAAGATATCGGAATGAAGCTTGGCTGTGGTGCATATATGAATACGCTTGTGCGTATAAAAAGTGCAAACTTTACCTTGGAAGAAAGCTATACACCCGAAGAGCTTTTGAAAATGAAGGAAAATGGAACTATTGAAAAGGTAATAATCCCTGTTGATAAGCTGTTTTTAGACTATGACAAAGTTGTTTTGGATGAGTTTTTAACAGGTAAAGCAAAGAATGTAATAGCAATTCGTAAAAAAGGCCTTGAAGACGGTAACCTTTACCGCATTTATGGGTATGACGGCGAATTTTTGTGCATATCGGAATACCGAGATGGTGCATTATATTTAAAGAAAGCATTTTGGAACTAGCTAAGAGGCAAATATGAGGATTTATTCTTATAGCGAAGAAAAAGGAATAAGTGCAGTTTGTGGCGATGATAAGGAGATTTTTGTCGGCACATCTATTTGTCTTGGCGGTTTTGATGGGATCCATAAAGGTCACAAAGCACTTTTTGACGTGGCAAAATCCCGCGGAAAATGGGGAGTTTTGCTTTTTGACCGAAATATTAAGGGTAATGAAAACTTAACAACCCAAACCGAAAAAATAAAGCTTATTGAAAATTGTGGCGCAGATTATGTGATAATTGCAGAGTATTCAGAGAAGTTTTCAAAGAGAACTCCTGTGGAATTTGTGCAAGTTTTGGAGAATATCTTAAAAGTGTCACATATAGTTTGCGGATATGATTACCGCTTCGGCTATATGGCAAAAGGCGATGCAAAAGCGTTAAAAGAGCTTTGCGAAAAAGCAGATGTAACGGTTTTAGAACCTGTTATGCAAAATGATGCACCTATCAAAAGTACCGACATAAGAACCTTTATAAAAAAGGGCGATATCAGCCTTGCGAATGAGCTTTTGGGATATAATTACACCGTTTCGGGAAAGGTTGAAAAAGGCCTTGGAAACGGCAGAAAAATGGGATTTCCAACCGCTAATATTGCATACTCAGAAGAAAAACTTTTGCCTGCAGACGGCGTATATTACGGCAAAATGCTGGGAAGAGATGCAGTTATAAATATTGGAAAAAATCCAACATTTGAAGCGGAAAAAAGAACTGTCGAAGTGCATATTCCTGACTTTTCAGGGGACCTTTACGGCGAAAATGTGGAAGTGGAAATTTTGGAAAAAATCCGCGATGACATAAAATTTGACAGTATTGATAATTTAATAGTGCAAATAAATAAAGACATAGATTATGTGAAAGGAAGGAAAGGTAATGGGCAGAACTCTAACTGAAATGACCATCCAAAAAGCACAGAATACTATGGAAAAAAGAAATGAAATTATTAAAAAGCATCAGGAAAACGGCGTTATTTTTATAAACCCTGACTCCTGTTATGTTGAAGAAAGCGTAACAATCGGCAAAAATACAGTAATTGAACAGAATGTTATGCTTCAGGGAGCTACCGTAATCGGTGAAGATTGCGTAATCGGTATGGGATGCAAGCTGGTAAATACAAAGGTTGGCAAAAATTCCGAGCTTTTATCGGTAGTAAGCATCGATGCCGAGCTTGGCGAAGAAGTTTTGGCAGGGCCGTTTGCATACATTCGTCCGGGAAGCAAAATCGGAAACGGTGTTAAGGTTGGCGACTTTGTTGAAGTTAAAAATTCAACCATTGATGACGGCACAAAAATTGCACATCTTACCTATGTTGGTGACAGCGATATGGGAAAACGCGTGAACTTTGGTTGCGGAACAGTAACCGTTAACTATGATGGGAAGAATAAGCACCGATGCAAAATCGGTGACGACGTATTTTTAGGATGTAATACAAATCTTGTGGCACCGGTTACGGTTGGGGACGGCGCTTATACTGCGGCAGGCTCAACAATTACCGACGAGGTGCCGGCAAAAAGCCTTGCAATCGCAAGGGCACGCCAGATAAATAAACAAGGATGGAAGGATAAAAGGGATAGATAATGTATCTTGTAGCAGGACTCGGAAACCCTGGGACGCAGTATGAAATGACTCGCCACAATATCGGGTTTGAAGTAATAGACTATATTGCTGATAAGCATAATGTGAACGTAAAAAAGCTAAAGTTTAAAGGGCTTTACGGCGAATTTTCATATAAAGGTGAAAAGGTTTTACTTCTAAAACCACAGACCTTTATGAATTTGTCCGGTGAAAGTATCCGTGAATTTGTGGCATTTTTTAAAATTCCTGTAGAGAATGTAATCGTAATTAGTGACGAAGTCAATCTTCCTGCAGGAAAGGTTCGAATACGAAAAAACGGCTCAGCAGGTGGTCATAACGGGCTAAAATCAATAATTTATCAGCTAAACTCTGATAATTTTCCGAGAATTCGCTTAGGTGTTGATGCACCGCTTCGCGAAAAGGCTGACCTTGCGGACTTTGTTCTTGCACGATTTTCAAAGGATGAAATTCCTGTTTTGGAAGATGCAATAATAAAGGCATCAGGCGCAGTAGAAGAAATCATCGCGGGAAACATTGAAAGAGCAATGAATAAATATAACGGCTAAACGCCAAACAGGGTGATGGAATGAAAAAAACTCTGAATTTTAAGAACTTA
The DNA here is from genome assembly GCA_017468095.1 of Clostridia bacterium. Lineage (GTDB taxonomy): Bacteria > Bacillota > Clostridia > UBA1381 > UBA1381 > UBA1738. Next base: position 64 of record JAFUJN010000126.1, on the reverse strand, counting down.
CTGTCGGAATATTCTGAATATTCCGACTTTTGTGCTGCCCTAAAATCGGGGAAAACACCGGTTT
>JAFUJN010000125.1 GCA_017468095.1 Clostridia bacterium | reverse complement strand
TTTTAATTCCTGTTGTTACCGACCCGAAAAAGGCGGCAGGTGCACTAAACTGGGCAGTTGGCGAAATGATGCGCCGATATGCACTTTTTGCTGAAACTGCAACAAGAAACCTAAAGGGCTATAACGAACAGGCAGAGAAAAACGGAACAGAAAAACTGCCACAGATTGTTATTATAATTGACGAGCTTGCGGACCTTATGATGGTTGCGGCAAAGGAAGTTGAAGATTATATTTGCCGATTGGCACAGCTTGCAAGAGCTGCAGGTATTCACTTAATTATCGCAACACAAAGACCGTCAGTTGACGTTATCACAGGCTTAATCAAGGCAAATGTGCCAAGCCGTATCGCATTTGCGGTATCATCAGGCGTGGACTCAAGAACAATCCTTGACAAAGTTGGTGCAGAAAAGCTTTTGGGTAAGGGCGATATGCTTTATCACCCGACAGGGCTTCCAAACGCTATGCGTGTTCAGGGTGCCTTTGTATCGGATGAAGAAATCGAAAGCCTTATCGCATTTATTAAGGAAAATTCCGAAGAGACAAGCTATGCACAGGATTTGGCAGACCATATTGAACGTATGGCAACAGGTGATAATGGCGTAACCGACGAAAATGACGGCGACGATGCAGACGAGCTACTTCCTCAGGCAATAGAGCTTGCGGCAGAGCGTGGGGAAATTTCAACATCTATCATCCAGACAAAGATGAAGGTTGGCTATGCAAGAGCAAGACGAATTGTTGACCAGATGGAAACCCGAGGTCTTATCGGCGGTGCAAACGGCTCAAAACCAAGAGAAGTTTACCTTAATAGAATTCGTGCTTTGTATGACGATACAAATGTGTATGAAGACGACTATGACGAGGACGTTGAAGAAGAATTAGAAGTAGATTACGACGAAACAGAAGAGTATGACGAAGAATGATTTTTTGCCGGTCAACCGCGGTGATATGGAACGTCGCGGTTGGGACCAGCTTGATTTTCTTTATATTTCCGGCGATGCCTATGTTGACCACCCAAGTTTTGGCCACGCAATAATTATGCGAGTTTTGGAGAATGCGGGTTACAAGGTGGGCATCATAGCCCAGCCTAACTGGCAGGGCACAAAGGACTTTAAAAGGCTTGGAAGACCAAGGCTTGGTGTTTTGGTGAGCGCCGGTAATATTGACTCTATGGTTAACCACTATACTGCGGCGAAAAAACGCAGAAGCGAAGACCTTTATTCCCCAGGCGGAAAAGCGGGGATGCGCCCTGACAGAGCCACTATTGTGTACTGTAACCGCATCCGCGAAGTGTTTGGGGATATTCCTATCCTAATCGGCGGAGTTGAAGCAAGCCTTCGCAGGTTTGCTCACTATGATTACTGGGATGATAAGGTAAGGCGTTCAATCCTTTTAGACAGCCGTGCAGATATTTTAATGTATGGTATGGGTGAAAGACAGATTGTGGAGCTTGCAGATTGCCTGGCAAGCGGGATGGATGTTAAGGACATCACCTATATCAAGGGCACTTGTTACCTGTCCGATACCGACGATATTTATGACAGTATAAAAATACCGTCTTTTGAAGAATGTTTTGAAAGCAAAAAGGCCTATGCCGAAGCAACAAAGCTTCAGCATTTAGAGCAGAATCCATACAGGGGCAAAACGGTTGTGCAAAAGCACGGGGATAAGTATCTGGTGCAAAATCCACCCCAAGAACCGTTATCACGCGAAGAGCTTGACAGAACCTATGACCTTTTCTATATGAAGAACTACCACCCGATGTATGAAAAACACGGCGGTGTTCCCGCAATAACCGAAGTTAAGTTTTCTATTGCCAGCTCCCGTGGATGCTTCGGCAGTTGCAACTTCTGTGCTCTTGCCTTTCATCAGGGAAGAATTGTTACTTCGCGAAGTCAGGAATCTATCTTAAAAGAAGCAGAAGAAATGACAAAACTGCCCGATTTTAAGGGCTATATCCACGATGTTGGTGGCCCAACGGCGAATTTCAGATTTCCTGCTTGTAAAAAGCAACTGACCCAGGGCGCTTGTAAGGATAGACAATGCCTGTATCCAACGCCTTGTAAGAATATGGAAATAAGCCACAAGGAATACGGCGAGCTTTTGGAAAAGCTTCGAAGCGTAAAAGGTGTTAAAAAGGTATTTATCCGCTCGGGTATCAGGTTTGACTATCTGATAAATGACAAGAATGACAAGTTCTTTTATGATCTGGTGAAGCACCACGTAAGCGGTCAGCTTAAGGTGGCACCGGAGCATATTTCGGATAATGTACTAAAATATATGGGAAAGCCGTCAAATGATGTTTACAAGCGGTTTTCCGAAAAGTATAAAAAAATAAATGAGCAACTTGGCAAAAAGCAGTATCTTGTGCCGTACCTTATGTCATCCCATCCGGGAAGCACATTATCGGATGCCATACGTTTGGCTGTATATTTGCGGGAAAACGGCATAAATCCGCAACAGGTACAGGACTTTTACCCAACACCTGGAACAATCTCAACCTGTATGTTCTATACAGGCATTGACCCGATGACAGGTAAAAGCGTATACGTGCCAAAAAGCCCAAAGGAAAAGGCTATGCAAAGGGCACTTTTGCAGTTCGCGAAGCCTGAAAACCGCAGACTTATTGAAGAAGCCTTGCGAATAGCGGACAGGACTGACCTTATCGGCTATGGGCCAAGATGCCTTATAAGACCATGGAAGGAGAATAGAGATGGCAAAAATATTAAGCGGCAAAGAAGTGTCGGCAAGAATAAAGGCGGAGCTAAAAGAAGAGGCAGATAAGCTGAAAGCTCAGGGTATTATGCCGGGACTTGCAGTTGTTATCGTGGGTGATGACCCTGCCAGCCGTGTTTATGTAAACAACAAGAAAAAGGCCTGCTGTGAGCTTGGAATTTTGTCCGAAGAATATGCGCTGCCAGCCGAAACATCGGAAGAAGAGCTTTTGGCACTTATTGATAAGCTAAATTGTGACAACAAAATTTCAGGAATTTTGGTTCAGCTGCCGCTGCCAAAAGGCCTTGATGAAGAAAAGGTTATAAACCGAATCAATCCCAAAAAGGACGTTGATGCGTTCCATCCTGTGAATGTGGGCAAGATTATGATAGGCAACTATGATTTCGTGCCTTGCACACCGGCAGGAGTTATGGAGCTAATCGCCGAGAGCGGAATTGATATTTCGGGAAAAGAGTGTGTTATTGTTGGAAGAAGCAATATTGTTGGAAAGCCTATGAGTATGCTACTTCTTCACAAAAACGGAACGGTTACCGTTTGCCACTCTAAAACACGTGATTTAAAGGAAGTTACAAAACGTGCCGACATCTTGGTTGTTGCCGTTGGAAGACCTGAATTTATCACAGGAGAAATGATAAAAGAAGGTGCCGTGGTAATCGACGTTGGAATTAACCGTTTAGAGAACAAAAAGCTTGTCGGCGACGTAGAATTTGAATCAGCAGAAAAAGTTGCATCAGCAATTACGCCTGTTCCGGGGGGAGTTGGGCCTATGACGATTGCAATGCTTATGAAAAATACACTAAAAGCAGCAATAGTAAATAAGGAGAACTAATTATGAAAACAACAGACCTCAAGGAAAAGCTAAAATTTATTGACATCGAGTACATCTATGCTTGCAAAGAAGCGGACAGAAACCACTACATCAAAAGATTTGAAACGGTGATAGATGGTTTTGTGGAAACCTTTGGAGTGGACGAAGACGTAAGACTATTCTCAGCTCCGGGAAGAACCGAAATCGGCGGAAACCATACCGACCACCAGCATGGTGCGGTACTTGCCGGCGGTCTTAACCTTGACATAATAGGTGCAGCACGTGAAAACGGCACAAACGAAATAAGAATTAAATCAGAAGGCTATCCAATGTCTATCGTAAGCCTTTCAGAGCTTTCTGCAAACGAGAAAGAATTTGGAAAATCCGAAGCACTAATCCGTGGCGTTGTGGCAAAGTTTGTCCAGATGGGATATGAGGTTAAGGGCTTTGATGCCTATGCGATTTCAAGCGTTTTAAAGGGCTCAGGAATGAGTTCATCTGCAGCCTACGAAGTTCTTTTGGGAAATATTGTAAACGAGATGTTTGCAAACGGCGAAGTAAACCCTGTTGAGATTGCAAAAATCGGTCAGTTTGCAGAAAATGTATATTTTGGCAAGCCTTGCGGACTGCTTGACCAGATGGCATCATCTGTTTCCGGAATGGTGGCAATAGATTTTGCGGATAAGGAAAAGCCGGTTGTTGAAAAGATTGATTTTGATTTTGCAAAAACAAATCATGCACTTTGCATTATTGATACAGGTGCTGACCACGCAGATTTAACCGACGAATATGCCGCAGTACCAAACGAAATGAAAAAGGTTGCAAATTTCTTTGGAAAGGATGTTCTAAATGATGTTTCCAAGGAAGAATTTATGGCAAAAATAAAGGATATAAGGGAAGCGATAAATGACGACCGTGCCGTGCTTCGTGCGTTCCACTACTTTAACGAAACCCAAAGGGCAAAGGAAGAAGCAAAGGCACTAAAGGACGGCGATTTTGATAAGTTCTTAAAGCTTGTTAAAAAGTCAGGACTTTCTTCCTATACATATTTGCAGAATGTTTTTGCGGTGTGCAAGCCAAATAGTCAGGCAGTAAGCCTTTCTTTAGCACTTTGCGATGATATTTTAGGAGACCGCGGTGCATACCGTGTTCACGGCGGTGGTTTTGCCGGAACAATTCAGGCATTTGTACCATTTGATATTTTGGATGAGTTTAAAGAAAAGGTTGAAGCTGTTTTAGGCGATGGAATGTGCCACATTCTTTCAATTCGTCCTGTAGGCGGATGCGAAATTAAGCTTAAGTAATAAAAAGTATTGCAAGAAAACCAAATTAATGGTATAATGAATCCAACGAAGTTGAATTCAGCTAAATTCGCTAACGCGAGTTAAATGTGTCAGGACACGCTAAATTACTTCGTAGCTAAATTGCCTTCGGCAGTTAAATGGCGAATTTAATTTAGCTACTCCAGAGGAGTTATTTAGCTACCGAATGAAATGAGGTAATTTAGCTTTGCAACCTGTTGCAAAATTTGGCTAAAACTAAATATAACAATACGGAGGGTCAAAAATGACTGCAAAATATAAAAAGGTACTCTTAAAGGTAAGCGGTGAGGCTTTAGCCGGCGATAAAGGCTATGGTCTTGACGTTCCTACAATGCATAGAATATGCGAGAATATTAAAAAGGTAGTGGATATGGGCGTTCAGGTTTCTATCGTTGTTGGCGGCGGAAACATCTGGCGCGGAAGATCCGGCGGTGATATGGACAGAACAAGAGCTGACCATATGGGAATGCTTGCAACCTGCATAAACGCATTGGGTCTTTGCTCCGAGCTTGAAAGCTGTGGAGTTGATACAAGAGTACAAACAGCTATTGAAATGAGACAGATTGCAGAGCCTTATATAAGACTAAAGGCAACTCGTCACTTAGAAAAAGGCAGAGTTGTAATCTTTGGTGCAGGAACAGGAAACCCGTTCATGTCAACAGATACAGCAGCGGCACTTCGTGCTATTGAAACAGAAGCTGATGTAATCCTGCTTGCAAAAAAGGTAGACGCAGTTTATGACTCTGACCCTAACATAAACCCTGATGCAAAGAAGTTTGACGCACTTTCTTTTAACGATATCCTATCAAAAGAGCTTGGCGTTATGGACTCAACTGCAGCATCAATGTGCCGAGACAATAATATGCCGATTCTGGTATTCGGACTTGATGACCCAGAAAATATAATCAAAGCCGTTAGTGGCGAAAAAATAGGTACTTTGGTAACAAAGGACGGAACAAGATAATAGAAAGGGAAGTGAAATTATGGCAAACTATCCAGAATATGAAGACAGAATGAATAAAAGAGTTGAGGGTTTTCACTCTGAACTTAAAACTATAAGAGCAGGAGGAGCTAATGCATCTGTTCTTGATAAAGTTACAGTTGAATACTATGGTGCTGTAACACCTATCGCACAGATTGGTTCAATTTCAACACCAGAACCAAGAATGCTTGTTATCCAGCCTTGGGATGCGTCAATTTTGGGCGAAATCGAAAAGGCAATCAACAAGTCAGAAATCGGTATCACACCTCAGAACGATGGTAAGGTAATAAGACTTAACTTCCCACCGCTAACTGAAGAGCGAAGAAAAGAACTTGTTAAAACAGTTAAAAAGTATTCAGAAGAAGCAAAAGTGCAGGTTAGAAACGTGCGCCGTGATGCTATGGACGATTTTAAGAAAAAGCAGAAGGCTTCTGAAATTACAGAAGACGATTTAAAGGGTATCGAAAAGGATATCCAGAACCTTACAGATAAATATATCAAGGAAATTGATGATATAACCAGCGCAAAGGAAAAGGAAACACTTGAAGTATAATAGATTTTAAGGAGGGTTGCTTTCAAAAGAACTTTTTGTAAGCGACCCTTTTTATGCATATATGAGGTAAAACTTATGTTTTTTAACAGGAAAAAGAAGAAAGCTGAAATTGATATGACCCGCTTGCCTGTCCATATCGGCGTTATTATGGACGGAAACGGACGCTGGGCAAAAAAACGCGGACTTCCGCGAAGCGCAGGGCATCAGGCAGGAGCGGATACCTTGAAAAAGATTGTTACCGAGTGTAACAAAATGGGGATAAAGTATATAACCGTATACGCTTTTTCAACGGAAAACTGGAAACGCCCACAGGCAGAAGTTGACTTTTTAATGAACTTACTTATGAGTTATCTTCTTGATGCAGAGCGTACTCTTGCAGGAGAAAATGTGCGAATCCGTGCCATTGGCTCACGCACAGAGCTTTCAAGCGAAATGCAGGAGCAGATTAAAAAGACGGAAGCCTTTACAAGCAAAAATGACGGAATCGTTATGAATATTGCATTAAATTACGGTAGCCGTGAAGAGCTTGTCCGTGCAACCCAAAACCTTGCGGAAAAAGTTAAAAACGGCGAAATATCTGTGGAAGATATTAGCGCAGATGCAATATCAAGTGAGCTTTACACAGGCGGACAGCCTGACCCTGACCTTATCATAAGAACCAGCAACGAGCAGAGACTTTCAAACTTTATGATGTGGCAGGCATCCTATTCGGAGCTTTACTATACCGAAACCTTGTGGCCTGATTTTTCAATAAGCGACTTATACGACGCTATTTTAGAATATCAAAAAAGAGACAGAAGATACGGAGGAGTAAAATAATGTTAACAAGAATTTTAACCGGAATTGTAGGAATTGTACTGTTTGCGGCGGCAATTATCGCACCGCCTATCGTTTTGTATGCTGCACTTTTCTTGGTATGCACAGGGCTTTTGTATGAAACCTACCGTGTAATGGATGCAAAATGGCAACTTCAGATTGTGGGAATTTTGGCGGAAATTATTATGTTCGGCCTGTTTGCTGTTGGCAGAATTGGTATGGCACTTTACGGAGCAATTTTCCTTTTTATGACAGCTATGGTTTTCTTCTGGAAAAAGAGCAACTCAAAAGAAACTTTACCTTTGGGAATGGTAACAATTTTTATTACAAGTGCAGTTCTTTCATTAGTTATGCTAAGAGCAAACTTTAACATTTTTGCACTACTTTTGCCGTTTATTATTGCTTGGGCTACCGATACAGGTGCATATTTTACAGGTTACTTCCTTGGAAAGCATAAGCTTGCACCGGAAATGAGCCCGAAAAAGACAATCGAAGGCGCAATCGGCGGAATTATAATTGCTATGATTGCAACTGTTGTATATGGATTGATTTTATACGGCAACTTCTATGTGTATGGTATGATAAAGTATGCAATAGTTGGCGGACTTGGCTCAATCGTAGCTCAGGTTGGAGATTTGGTTGCATCCTGCATTAAGAGAGATTTTGGCAAAAAGGATTACGGCACACTTCTTCCTGGTCACGGCGGACTTATGGACCGTTTTGACAGCGTGCTTTTCGCAGCACCTTATGTTTTCTTCATGATTGTATATTTCGGCATTTAATAGAGGTATAATGATGAATTTTGAACATAATATATCAATATTAGGGTCAACAGGCTCAATCGGAACCCAGACCCTTTCAGTTGCAAGGGCATATCCGGGAATTTCGGTGAAAGCAATTACCGCACATTCCAACATAAAGCTTTTGGAAGAACAAATCCGTGAATTTAAGCCAAAGCTTGCCTGTGTTACCGACGAAAAAGCGGCAAGTGAGCTTAAAACAAAGGTGGCGGACACCGATTGCCGTATTGTATCAGGAGAAGATGGACTAATTGAAGCCGCAACAGTAGCAGGTGCAGACACCGTTGTTACTGCGGTTGTTGGAATTTCAGGACTTCTTCCAACCATTGCGGCAATAGAATCGGGCAAAAATATTGCACTTGCCAACAAGGAAACCCTTGTTACAGGCGGACATATCGTAACCCGCTTGGCAAGAGAAAAAGGGATAAAAATTCTTCCTGTTGACAGCGAACATTCCGCAATTTTCCAGTCACTTCAGGGAAACCCTAAAAAGATAAAAAAGATACTTTTAACCGCATCCGGCGGACCGTTTTTTGGAAAAACAAGAGCGGAGCTTTCGGATATAACACCGGAGCAGGCACTAAAGCATCCTAACTGGGATATGGGCGCTAAAGTCACAATCGACTCATCAACCTTGGTAAACAAGGGACTTGAAGTTATTGAAGCGAAGTGGCTTTTCGACGTAGATATTGACCAGATTGAAGTTTTGGTGCACCGCCAGAGCATACTTCATTCTGCGGTCATGTATGATGACAATGCGGTTATGGCACAGCTTGGAACTCCTGATATGAAGCTTCCGATACAGTATGCCTTAACATACCCTGACCGCTTACCTATGAGCGGAAATGAGCTTGACCTTACAAAATATGGGGAGCTTACATTTGCGCATCCTGATACAGACACGTTCTATGCATTAGAGCTTGCCAAAAAAGCAGGAAGAGAAGGCGGAATTTTGCCGACAGTATTTAACTCCGCCGACGAAGTGGCAGTTGAGCTGTTCCTTAAAAAGAAAATCGGATACCTTGAAATTACAGACTCAATAGCAGATGCTATGGAAAAGGTTAAAAATATCGAAAATCCAACAGTAGAGCAGATTTTGGAAGCAGACAAATTTGCAAGAGAGATAGTATATAATAGGAGTTGATGTTTTGGTTACAGCTTTGGTAACACTTTTAATTTTTCTTGTGATGATAACCTTGCACGAATTCGGGCATTTTATCGTGGCAAAGATGCTAAAGGTAAATGTCCTTGAATTTGCAATAGGAATGGGCCCTGCCATCTTTAAAAAGCAGGGCAAGGAAACCCTTTATTCCCTGCGAGCTTTTCCTATTGGCGGATATTGCAGCTTAGATGGCGAAGACGGCGGAAGTGATAACGAGGGTGCTTTTTGTAACCAGAAATTGTGGAAGAGAATACTTATTGTTTCAGCCGGCGCAATCCTGAATCTTATTTTAGGCTTTGTGCTTTTTGTGGTTTTTGTCAGTATGACAAGTCCGTTTTCGTCAAACACAATCGAAAAGGTGGATGAGCGTTCATACCTTTCAGAAGTTGGAGTTTATGCCGGCGATAAGATTGTTGCAATTAACGGTCACAAGGTGAATTTCTATAACGATATTTCATTATATACACAGGAATTTACAAAGGATAGCGAATTTGATTTAACGGTTAAAAGAAATGGCGAAAAGCTTGATTTTACACTAAAGCCATCAGAAGCTGAAACACGCGTAACCTATGGCGAGAATTATGCCGACGTTGTGGACATAATAAACGGCAAGGAGAACAGCTATCGTCAGGAATTTGGCGACACCAAAGTTCCTGACAGTTATGTAGGCGAGACGTTTACAACCACAAGACTTATAATCGGGTTTGAGCCGAAAAAGGTTGAAGTTACAGCCTTTAACGTTATTCCACAGGCGTGGAACTATACAGTATATATGACAAAAAATATTTATTCTACCTTCGGTAAGCTCATAACAGGAAGGGCGGGGCTTGACAACGTATCAGGACCTGTGGGTGTTGCGCAGATTGTGGACGGAGCGGTAAAATCAGGGGAGTATACCGGAATAAACATTATTCTGATTGTGGCAATGCTCACCATAAACCTTGGAATATTTAACCTGTTGCCACTACCGGCACTTGACGGCGGAAGATTATTCTTTATGCTGATTGAACTTGTTCGCGGAAAACCTATTCCGCCTGAAAAAGAGGGAATTGTGCACACAGTTGGCTTGATGCTACTTCTGGCACTTGCCGTGGTTGTGTGCTTTAACGATATTTTGAGAATACTTGGATAAAATGAGGAGGAATCCTTAATGAAAAGAGAAGTAACAGTAGGCGGTGTTAAAATTGGTGGGATAGCACCGATTTCAATTCAGTCTATGACCAATACCGACACAAGAAATGTGGCGGAAACAGTAAGCCAGATAAGACGTTTGGAAACTGCGGGATGCCAGATTATTCGTGTAGCCGTTCCCGATATGGAAGCGGCAAAGGCGGTTGGCGAAATAAAAAAACAGATAAAAATACCACTTGTAAGCGATATTCATTTTGACTATCGCCTGGCTTTAGAGTGCATAAAAAACGGTGTTGACAAGGTGAGAATTAACCCAGGCAACATCGGGGATAGAGAAAAGGTGAAAGCAGTTGCGGATGCTTGCCGTGAACGCAATATTCCAATCCGAATTGGCGTAAACGGTGGTTCTTTGGAAAAGGAACTTCTTAAAAAATACGGCAAACCAACAGCTGATGCTTTGGTTGAAAGCGCCCTTTCTCACGTTAAAATTTTAGAAGATTTGGATTTTGGCGATATTGTTGTTTCCATCAAGGTTTCGGATGTGCCAACAATGCTTGAAGCCTACCGAAAGTTTGATAAAATCAGCGATATTCCGCTTCACGTAGGCGTTACCGAAGCGGGAACAAAGCAAGCGGGAATGGTGAAGTCCGCCGTTGGAATTGGCGCACTTTTGTCACAGGGAATAGGCAACACTATGCGAGTTTCCCTTACCGCTGACCCTGCCAGCGAAATTTATGCTGCAAAGGAAATTTTGAAAGTTTTAGGTATCAGAAAACAAGGCGCAGAGCTTATTTCCTGCCCAACCTGCGGAAGAACACAAATTGATATGATACCAATCGCCGAAGAAATGGAAAAGCGTCTTCGCGATATTGATAAGGACATTAAGGTGGCAGTTATGGGCTGTGCCGTAAACGGACCCGGTGAAGCAAGAGAAGCGGATATCGGCGTTGCAGGCGGAGTCGGCGAAGGCCTTATCTTCAAAAAAGGCGAGATTTTACGAAAAGTTAAGGAAGATGAAATCATCCCTGCACTTATGGAGGAGATAGAAAAGCTATGAAAAAAATTCTCATAATAAACGGCCCTAATCTTAATATGCTTGGAATCCGCGAGCCTGCGGTTTATGGAAGCAGAACTTATAAGGATTTGTGCCAATATATCAGGGATTATGCGAGAAAGCTTGCAGTTAGGGTGGAATTTTTCCAGAGTAACTGTGAGGGTGAAATCTGCACCAAAATCCAGAAAACACTTGGAAAATACGATGGAATTGTGATGAACCCAGGGGCTTATGCTCACTATTCTTACGCAATTCACGATGCCATAAAGTCAGTTACAACACCTTGCGTTGAAGTACATATCTCGGATATTCGTACCCGCGAAGAGTTCAGAAGAACATCGGTTACTGCACCTGCTTGTGTGGAAATGATTTCAGGAAAAGGCTTTGACAGCTATATCGAAGGCTTGGAGATGTTAGTAAAATGACAAGATGCGATAAGTTAAGAAGTGCCCTAAAGGATAACGAAGGCGTTTTGATTTCGGGATATGCCAATATTTTTTACTATACAGGCTTTACATCGGAGGATGCCCTTGTTTTTATCACTCACGAAAGGCAGATTTTGATTACCGATTCAAGATACACCGTTCAGGCAAGGCTTGAAGCCCGTGATTTTGAAATCCGTGATATTTGCGAAGGTGTAGAAAAAATTGCGTCCCTTTTAGACTGCGATGTTCTGGGCTTTGAAGAAAATATTGTGACGGTATCCCAGCTTGCAAGTTTCCAGAAGTTCGGCAAAAAGCTTGTGCCAATGAACAACATAATTTCAGGGCCGAGAAAGATAAAGGACGAATCGGAAATCAAGAAAATTGCGGCGGCGGAAGCTTTGGGAGACAGAGCGTTCCAGAATCTTTTGGACAACTTCAGGTTTGGTATGACAGAGCGTGAAGTGGCTTTAGAGCTTGAGTTCTATATGCGAAAAAACGGCGCATCGGGAACATCCTTTGACACAATCGTTGCAAGCGGAAAAAGGTCAAGCATGCCCCACGGCGTTGCAACGGACAAGGTTATCGGCATCGGCGATTTTGTGACCATTGATTTCGGTTGCAGGTTGGATGGTTATTGCTCTGATATGACAAGAACGCTGGTTATCGGCAAATGCACAGAGCGACAACGTGAGATTTACGAAACGGTTTTAAAAGCTCAAAAAGCGGCAATTTCGGCAATAAAACCCGGCGTTAAATGCAGTGAAATTGATGCTGTGGCACGAAATATTATAAAGGAAGCAGGCTATGGCGATAATTTTGGTCACAGCTTGGGGCATAGCGTAGGTATCGAAATCCACGAGCGCCCGAATTTTGCGCCAAGGTCTGATGAAACCGTGGAAAAGGGCAACGTTATAACCGTTGAACCTGGCATTTATATTGACGGTTTTGGCGGTGTTCGTATTGAAGACGTGATTGCAGTCGGCGAAAATGCCATAAATCTTACAAAAACTTGCAAAGAATTGACTATTCTTTGAAAAAGGGCTTGAAATTTTATCCAAAATATATTACAATATAGGATGTATAGATATAAAAATAAATTTGGAGGAAAAATATATGATTACAGCAGGAGATTTTAGAAACGGAAAAACTTTTGAGTTTGAAGGTAACGTTTATCAGGTAGTTGAATTTCAGCACGTAAAACCTGGTAAGGGTGCAGCTTTCGTTAGAACAAAGCTTAAGAACGTTATCACAGGCGGTGTTGTTGAAAAGACTTTCAGACCAACTGAAAAGGTTGAAGAAGCTCACATTGAAAAGAAGAATATGGAATATTCATACAGTGATGGTGATCTTTACTACTTTATGGATCAGGAAACATACGATATGCTTCCAATCAGCAAAGACCAGATTGGCGATGCACTAAAGTTTGTTAAGGAAAACATGGTATGTATGATTCTTTCATACAAGGGTAACGTATTTGGTATTGAACCACCAACATTCGTTGAACTTCAGATTGTTGAAACAGAGCCTGGCTTTGCAGGTAACACAGCAACTGGTGCAACAAAGCCTGCTACTCTTGAAACAGGTGCAACAATTCAGGTTCCACTATTCATTGACAACAACGAACTTATCAGAATCGATACACGTACAGGCGAATATATGGAACGTGTAAAGGGCTAAAATTGGCTAAAATTGCCCAGCTCACCGTTTTTCGCAAAGGGCGGTACACGCGTACAGCACCTTTGCTGCAAAACAGTAATCTGAACAATTTATATCTCAATTTTACTGGTCAAATTATTGAGTGAAAAAAGATTGTTTGTGTTATACAAACGTACGACATTTGCTCAATTAGAAGATAAGTCTAAAAAGCAGTTTAAATTAGTTTTGGAAAGAGGAATATAATATGGAAAACTTAGTAGCAAAAGTTTCATATCTTAAGGGTCTTTGTGATGGTCTTGCAATCGACGAAAAGAAGCCTGAAGGCAAGCTTTTGGTTAACATTATTGATGTTCTAAAGGATATTGCTGAAGCACTCGATGATGTTATTGACGCACACGATGAACTTGAAGAAAAGGTTGACGAAATCGATCAGGATCTTGCAGACATCGAAGATATCGCATACGGCGATGATGACGAAGATTATGACGATGACGACGATTTTGACTTCGATGATGACGACTTTGATGACGATATGGACTTTTTCGAAATTGAATGTCCAAACTGCAAAGAAGACGTTATGATTGACTTCGATGCACTTGATGAAGAAAAGGGAATTATCTGCCCTAACTGCAATCAGGAAATTCAGCTTGAATTTGAATGTGACTGCGATTGCGACGACGATTGCGACTGCGGATGTCACGAATAATTGAAATTTAAAGGACGGCTAAATGCCGTCCTTTTGTTTTTGGGAGATTGGTATGAAAGGCTTATACGTTCACATTCCGTTTTGCATAAAAAAGTGTAAATACTGCGACTTTAATTCATTTTCCGCCTGCGAAAAGGAAAAAGACGCTTATTTAGGTGCGCTTATTTTGGAAATGGAAAAGTATCGTGGCGAAACAGTTGACACCGTTTTTATCGGTGGCGGAACTCCAACAAGCCTTTCGGTTAAACAGCTCAAGCAGCTTTTGGGAAATATCCAAAACACCTTTGTTTTGGCGGGTACTTGCGAATTTACGGTTGAAGCAAACCCAAAAACCTTGGATGAAGAAAAGCTTGAAACCTTGAAAAAATATGGTGTGAACCGTCTTTCAATCGGCGTTCAATCCTTTTGCGATAACGAGCTTTCGGCTTTGGGCAGAGTTCATACAGGGATAGAGGCAGAAGAGACCATCTCATTGGCAAAAAAGTATTTTGACAATATAAGCATTGACCTTATGTGCGCAATTCCTGACCAGACCAAAGAAAGTTTTCGCCAAAATCTTGAAAAGGCATTTTCTTTTGGCTTAAAGCACATTTCCTGCTATAGCCTGATTTTAGAAGAAGGCACACCACTGTTTGACGAAAACGAAAAGGGAAACCTTGTGCTTCCTGATGAAGATGCAGAGCGGGAAATTTATGAAATTGCGGTTTGTGAAATGGGAAAGCACGGATATTTGCAGTATGAAATTTCCAACTTTGCAAAGTCGGGATTTGAATCAGCTCATAATAAAAAATACTGGCAATGCGACGAATATATCGGCATCGGACTTTCGGCACATTCTTACCTTGATGGTGTTCGTTTTTCCAATACCGATGACTTTTCTTCCTATATAAAAGGCGAATTTTTATCAGGTGAAAAGGAAGTCCTGTCAAAAGAAGACCAAATGAGCGAATTTATGTTTTTGGGTCTTCGAATGACGGACGGCGTTTCAAAAACAGAATTTGCAAAGCGATTTTTGGAAGATTTGGAAAAAGTTTTTGAAAAACCATTATCAAAATTCAAAAATATGGGAATGATAGAAGAAAAGGGCGACAGAATTTGTCTTACAAAAAAGGCAATTTCCGTTTCAAATCAGGTTATGTGCGAATTTATTTTGTAAATGTGAACTTTTTGTAAAAAACCTTGAAAAAACCTTGCAAAATCTCGCAAAGCTATTGACAAACAAGGAAAATAGGGGTATTATTAGTACTGTTAGCACTCGAAAGAGATGAGTGCTAACAGTATTTTAAATTTGGAAGGAGAGAGCGATGGAACTCAGCGAAAGAAAACAGAAAATTCTTCAAGCGGTAATTGATGAATATATTGGTACAGCCGAGCCTGTTGGCTCTCGTGCTATTTCAAAAAAGAATGAGCTTGGATTGTCAAGTGCTACAATCCGTAACGAAATGGCGGACCTTGAAGAAATGGGATTTTTAATTCAGCCCCATACTTCAGCAGGAAGAGTCCCATCCGATGTGGGATACAGATTTTATGTTAACTCTCTAATGCGTCGCTATCAGATGAGCGTTGAAGCATTAGAGAAGATGCAAGCCATTATGGCGGACAGAGTTAATCAGCTTGAGCTTATAATCAAAAAGGCAAGCCTTATGGCATCAACCTTAACTGAATATACAACGGTGGTTACATCGCCGAAGCTAACCAGTGCAAGAATTAAAAAGATTGAGCTTGTAAGTCTTGGTTTTGGAAACGTTATGATTGTGATTATAACAAGCGCAGGTATTATAAAAAATCAGTCGGTTGAGCTTAACCTAAATGATGTTGAAGCGTCACAGCTTTCCGAAGTTCTAAACCGCAGAATAAGCGGACTTACAGCAGAAGAACTTACTCTTGACAAAATCAAGGAAATCGGCAAGGAAATTGACGAAAGCTTTAATATTGCACCGAAAGTGATTATAAATATGTTAAACTTCGTGTACGAGGCAATCGATTCCCTTGACTATACTGAGGTTTATGTAAATAACGCAAAATCAATCCTTTCCTACCCTGAATTTTCCGATGTTGGAAAGGCAAGAGAAATGCTGGCGTTTTTAGATAACAAGGATAATCTTGTAAAACTCCTTGGCAGTGCAAAGGACGGCGTTGATATAAGAATCGGCGCAGAAAACGAATTTGAAGAGCTTTCAAATTCAAGTATGATTACCGTAAACTACTCTATGAATGATAAAACAATCGGACGAATCGGCGTAATCGGACCAAAGCGAATGAATTACGCTAAAGTTATTGCAAGTCTTGATTGTATTTCAAATCAGGTAGATAAAATACTTTACGAACTATACAACAAAGAAGGAGATGTGTAAAAGTTGGCAGAAGAAGAAAAGAGCACACTTTCTGAAGAAGCGGAAGAAACAACTGAAGAAATAATTGAAGAAAAAGACCCGCTGGAAGAAGATAACGAAAAATTAGCGGAAGCGGAAGACAAATATCTTCGTCTTTATGCGGAGTTTGAAAACTATAAAAAGCGAACCCAAAAGGAAAAAGACGCAAGATATGCCGATGCTGTAATTGACAGCGTGGCGGAAATACTGCCTGTTCTTGATAATTTGGACAGAGCCTTGGCAGTAGAAGTTACATCAGAGGATGCGAAAAGCTTTAAAGAGGGCGTGGAAATGACCAAAAAGCAGATGGTTGACTCACTTACAAAGCTTGGCGTTACCGAAATTGCGGCTGTGGGAGAACAGTTTAACCCAAATCTTCACAACGCCGTAATGCATATAGACGATGAGACCGTAGGCGAAAATGTTGTGGTTGAAGAGTTTATGAAAGGCTACATTTACAACAATGATAGAGTAGTACGCTATTCTATGGTTAAAGTAGCAAACTAAATTAGAAAATAATTATTTGGAGGAATAAAAAAATGGCAAAAATTATTGGTATTGACTTAGGTACAACAAACTCATGTGTTGCGGTTATCGAAGGCGGTAACCCAACTGTTATAGCAAACTCAGAAGGTGCAAGAACAACACCATCTGTTGTTGCTTTCCAGAAAGACGGCGAAAGAATCGTTGGTCAGGTTGCAAAAAGACAGGCAGTTACAAACGCTGACAGAACAATTATGTCAATTAAGCGTGAAATGGGCACAAACTTCAAAACTACAATCGACGGCAAGGACTACACACCACAAGAGATTTCAGCAATGATTCTATCAAAGCTAAAGGCTGACGCTGAAAGCTACCTTGGCGAAACTGTAACTCAGGCTGTTATCACAGTTCCTGCATACTTCTCTGACTCACAGCGTCAGGCAACAAAGGACGCAGGTAAAATTGCAGGCCTTGAAGTTCTTCGAATTATCAACGAGCCAACAGCAGCTGCTCTTGCTTACGGTATGAACGATTCTGACCAGAAGATTATGGTATATGACCTTGGCGGTGGTACATTCGACGTATCTATCCTTGAAATCGGTGACGGCGTATTTGAAGTTCTTTCAACAAACGGCGACACACGCCTTGGCGGTGACGACTTTGACCAGAGAATTATCGATTATTTAGCAGCTGAATTTAAAAAGGAAACAGGCATCGACCTAACAGGCGACAAGATGGCTATGCAGAGACTTAAGGAAGCTGCAGAAAAGTCAAAGATTGAGCTTTCTGGTATGACTACATCAAACGTTAACCTACCATTTATCACAGCTGATGCAACAGGTCCAAAGCACCTTGACATCACATTAACAAAGGCTAAGTTTGACGAATTAACTCAGGATCTTGTTGCAAAAACACTTGTTTGCATCAAGAATGCAATGAACGATGCGGGACTTTCTAAGGGCGACATCGATAAGGTACTTTTGGTTGGTGGTTCTTCAAGAATCCCTGCTGTTCAGGAAGCTGTTAAGAACGAAATGGGTCAGGAACCAACAAAGGGCATTAACCCTGACGAATGTGTGGCACTGGGTGCTGCAGTTCAGGCAGGCGTTTTGGCAGGTGACGTTAAAGACCTATTGCTTCTTGACGTAACTCCGCTTTCACTTGGTATTGAAACAATGGGCGGCGTATTCACAAGACTTATCGAAAGAAACACAACTATCCCAACAAAGAAATCACAGATTTTCTCAACTGCTGCAGACGGTCAGACTTCTGTTGAAGTACACGTTCTTCAGGGTGAGCGAGATATGGCTCAGTATAACAAGACTCTTGGACGCTTCAGCCTAACAGGTATTGCTCCGGCTCCACGTGGCGTTCCACAGATTGAAGTTACTTTCGATATCGACGCAAACGGTATCGTTAAGGTATCAGCTAAGGATATGGGCACAGGCAACGAGCAGAAGATTACAATTACTGCATCTTCTAACCTTTCTGAAGAAGACATCGAAAAGGCTGTAAAAGAAGCTGAAAAGTACGCTGAAGAAGATAAGAAGAGAAAAGAAGAAGTTGAAACAAGAAACAACGCTGAAAGCATGGTTTACCAGTGCGAAAAGACACTTGGCGAAATCGGTGACAAGATAGACGCTGGTGACAAAGCATCAATCGAAGCTGAAATCGAAAAGGTTAAGGAAGCACTAAAGGGCACAGATGCAGATGCAATTAAGTCAGCATCAGAAGCACTAACACAGGCATTCTATAAGGTTTCTGAAAAGATGTATCAGCAGGCAAACCCACAGGGAGCACAAGGCGGTGCAGGCTTTAATCCTGAAGACTTTGCACAGGGTGCTGGGGGTGGTGCACAGCAGGGCGACAACGTGTACGAAGCTGATTACAGAGAAGTTGACGAAGATAAATAATTAAAGGACTATATAGGGCGGCGGAAACGTTGCCCTTTTACCCGTAATTATGAGGTGAAAATAAGTGGCTGATAAAAGAGATTACTACGAGGTGCTGGGCGTTAATAAGAGCGCATCAGCAGACGAAATAAAGAAAGCCTACAGAAAAGAGGCGAAAAAGTATCACCCTGACCTGCATCCAGGTGACAAGGAGGCTGAGGCAAAGTTCAAGGAAGT
Source organism: Clostridia bacterium (assembly GCA_017468095.1). Taxonomy (GTDB): domain Bacteria; phylum Bacillota; class Clostridia; order UBA1381; family UBA1381; genus UBA1738. The sequence goes on along the minus strand of JAFUJN010000125.1, from coordinate 22,264 downwards.
GAACGAAGCCTATGAAGTGCTTTCTGATGACGATAAAAAGTCACGCTATGACCAGTTTGGTCACGCAGGTGTTGACCCGAACTTCGGCGCAGGTGGCGGTGGTGCTTATGGCGGTGGCTTCGGCGGTTTTGAAGATTTTGGTGACATATTCTCCAACATTTTCGGCGGCGGATTTGGCGGTTTTGGTGGCGGCGGAGCCAGAAGAAACGGCCCAAGACGTGGCGCTGACATAAGAAAAACCATTGAAGTAACATTCCACGAAGCAGCTTTTGGCTGTAAGAAGAAAATTACACTTGACAAAATGGAAAACTGCGACACTTGTCACGGAAGCGGTGCAAAGCCTGGAACATCAGCGCAAACTTGTACTCGTTGTGGCGGTTCAGGTCAGGTTACAACCCAGACAAGAACACCCCTTGGATATATGCGTTCAACAGGCGTTTGCCCTGAATGTCGCGGTGAAGGAAAGATTATTAAAGACCCTTGCCAGACCTGTCACGGAAGCGGTAAGGTTCGTGTTTCAAAGACCATTGAAATTGACATTCCGCAGGGTATCAATGACGGACAGACAATGCAGATTTCGGGTGGCGGTGAGCCTGGAACAAAGGGTGGCCCAAACGGCGATTTGCTTGTTACAATCAGAATTAAAAAGCACGAAATTTTCCAGCGTGACGATTTTGACGTGTATATTGAAATGCCGATCACCTTTGCACAAGCGGCACTTGGCGCAAGCATAAAAGTGCCGACAATCCACGGCGTAGTTGAGTATGACATCCCTGAAGAAACCCAGACAGGAAGCGTATTCAGACTTCGTGGCAAGGGTATTCCGTATATTCGCGGAAAAGGTAAGGGTGACCAGTACGTGACCGTTATTGTGGAAACACCAAAGAACTTAACATCTAAGCAGAAAGACCTGCTTCGTGAGTTTGACGGCACAATAGAAGAGAAAAACTATAAAAACCGTAAGGGATTTATAGATATGATGAAGGAAATTTTTAAGTAATGGATACTTTGAAAATAAAGGTAGAAGACTTAACAAGCGAAAAAATCAAGACCTTAAAAGCAGGAGATTTGGTTTTGCTGTCAGGCGTGATTTACACAGCACGTGATGCTGCTCACGAGAGAATGACAAGGGAATATAAAGAAGGTAAGGGCTTTCCTTTTGATATAAAAGGTAAAGCGATTTACTATGCAGGCCCTTGCCCTGCAAAACCTGGTGAGATAATCGGCTCTTGCGGGCCAACCACATCGGGAAGAATGGATGCATACACACCACTTCTTTTAGATTGCGGCCTTAAGGTTATGATTGGAAAAGGCGCACGAAACCCTGACGTAATTGAAGCAATTAAGCGAAACACCTGCGTTTATCTAGGTGCAATCGGCGGTGCAGGTGCACTTATTGCAGAGTGCATAAAAAGCGCCGAAGTCATTGCCTATGACGATTTGGGAACAGAGGCAATAAGAAAGCTTTATGTGGAAGATTTTCCGTGTACCGTCCTTGTGGATAGTGATGGAAATGACATCTACCAAATTGGCAGGGAAAAATATCAGGAAATTTAAAATGTAAGGAACATCTGTTCCTTACATTATTTTTTTGAAAAATTTCTCTGTGGATAGCCTGCCGTCGCGGTTATAACGCTTTAAAAGATAAAGGCAATCGGGGTCGCCTTGGGTTATGATGTTGATGCCCTCTATACAGGAAAAGCTTGAAAGAAAGCCTGACTTTTTAAGAACTCGCTCACTCTCTTTGCTGAAATTCCCCAACGGATAGGCATAAGAAAAGGGCGTAAAAACGCAGTTGGTACTAAATGCCGACTGCATTTTTTGTGTGTCTTCGTGGAAGACGGAAATGAAGTCAAGGGTGCTTTCGCCTTTGTTTTTCGCCGTACCATATCTTTTTGCGGAAATGTTGTGCAGGTTATAGGAATGGCTTGCAAATTCCACATGTCCTGATTCCATAAGCTCGTTTATGTCGCTCCATCTCAAGTAACTGTAATTTGGGTTGGTAATATTAGATAGCGAATATTCATCGGTATAGCTCCCAACCACCGCAAAAACAGCGCAGGCATCGTGTTTTTCGAGAATAGGAAGAACGTATTCCTTGTTGTTATACATCCCATCATCAAAGGTGAGCAAAACGGGTTTTTCAGGAAGTGGCTCGCCTTGATAAACGTATTTCACCACCTGTTTTAAGGATACCGTTTCATAGCCGTTGGCTTTTAAATATATAAGGTCATCTTCAAACTTTTTCGGGGTTATGGTGTATTTGCCTGTTCGCTGTGGGTCACATAAAACGCTGTGATACATCAGGATTGGAAGATGCACAGGCGTGTTTTCAGTAAAAACAGGCAGAGTTTCAAGAGAGTTTTTGCAAAGTATAAAAAGAATAACCGCCAAAAAGACGGAAATGATGCCGAGAATAAGTTTTTTCATATAATCACCCAGTATAAGAATATGAAAGTTTTAGCGGGAATAGTAGCTTGACAGGGGAATTTGAGTGTGTTATAATAAATTTGCGACATAAATTGAATAAAAGAAACATTTGTGCAATGTGTATTTTTGTTTTCGGCAAAAATGCACGCATTTTGATGCATGTTGTACTTGTGTTTCGTTCAGTTTATGTCGCAGTAAACGGAGCGTGCATTTTTCGGCGCACTTCGGTGCGCTTTTTTTAATTACATAAAATGTATGCTCAAAAGAGTGTTACCACACACCAAAAAACACCACCTGTTTTTGACAGGTGGTGTTTACTTTTAAACTTACGCCTTATTGATTGAACCGAAAAGTTCCATCTTTTCTTTAACGATAGTCTTAATAGCTTCAAAGCCAGGAGCAAGAAGCTTTCTTGGGTCAAAGCCCTTACCTTCAAGGTCCTTACCAGCTTCGATGTACTTTCTTGTAGCTTCCTGGAAGTAAAGCTGGCATTCTGTGTTAACGTTGATTTTTGCAACGCCAAGAGAGATAGCTTTCTGAATCATTTCAGCAGGGATACCTGTACCGCCGTGAAGAACTAGTGGAAGGTCGCCAATCTGATCCTTGATTTTAGCTAAAGCGTCAAAGTCAAGACCTTTCCAGTTTTCTGGGTACTTACCGTGGATGTTACCGATACCAGCAGCCAAGAAATCTACGCCAAGGTCAGCAATCATCTTGCATTCAGCAGGGTCTGCAACTTCGCCTGCACCAACAACGCCGTCTTCTTCACCGCCGATTGAACCAACTTCAGCTTCGATTGAGATGCCCTTAGAATGACAAACGTCAACCAATTCCTTTGTTTTTGCGATGTTTTCTTCGATTGGGTAGTGAGAACCGTCGAACATAATTGATGAGAAACCAGCTTCGATACAGCCGTAAGCGCCGTCATATGAGCCGTGGTCTAAGTGAAGAGCTACAGGAACTGTAATCTTAAGATCTTCAACCATAGCCTTTACCATAGCTGCAACTGTCTTCATACCGGTCATATATTTTCCGGCACCCTCAGATACACCAAGGATTACAGGAGAATTGTTTTCCTGTGCTGTCAAAAGAATGGCCTTTGTCCACTCTAGGTTGTTTATGTTAAATTGGCCTACTGCATACTTGCCTTCTACGGCTTTCTTTAACATTTCTGTTGCTGAAACTAACATAGTAAGTTTCCTCCTTATATAAATTATTTTTTTTAATCAAGCACAATGGCACTTGCATTTAACAAATTCTGAAGACTTTCCTCGCTTGCAGGAATGTCCTTTATCTTACCGCAATCACGGCATTTTAGTGTGATTTTTTCGTTGTCTATCTCGATGGAAATGGCGTGACTTCCGCAAGCGCAAAACACATTTTCTTCCTTTGCAATCTCGTTTATGCGCTCAACTATCTCAAAAATCATAGTAAGCTCGCGGGTTACGTCGCATTCCTCAGAAAGCTTAATAAACATTTGCTCTTGTTCGCTGAGCTCGTGTTTTACGGTATCGTGGTCGCCTAAAAACAGAATGCCTATTCCCGTTTCAGGGCAATGAAGAACAAAGAACTTGCTTTGCCAGAAGGTGATTTTTCTCACGTTGAAAAGATGGGCTTCGTCACACATCGGGCAGTTTATAAGTATAGAATATTTATCCTTTTTCGGCGTTATTGCCACACATTCTTCTCCGCATTTTGAGTGACATTTAAAAACTGCAGTCTCATCGCCTGAGAAGTCAAAAAGGTTTTTATCCCAAATGGCAATAGCAGAACAGCCGGGGCATATATAACCGATAGATTTTTTGAATTCTTTAATCATAATTTAAATTCCAATCTTATTTTCTCTTGCCCAGTAAAACAGGTATTGCTGTGCAAAACCGCCAAGCTCGCCGAATTTTTCATAGGCAAGTAGCGAAATGGTTTCTTTATCAGTTTCACCGTCAAAATAGCAATGCTCCATTATACGTTTAATCCAAACATCAACAGGGAAGCTTGCGTATTTTTCCAGAGAAAATAAAAGCACACAGTCCGCCACCTTGTTTCCTACGCCGGAAAGCTTTAAAAGCTCACCTTTAGCATACTCATAACTTGCGGATTTTAAACACCCAAGGTCTATCTGGCCTGATGCCACAGCTTTTGCGGCGTTTAGAATGTATTTATCCCGAAATCCTGCTTTTATAACCGCCAAATCGGAAAGTTCAAGACTTGCCAACCTTTCGGGCGTCGGGAATGTATAAAAATCTTTGCCAAGGTAGGTTACTTTATCGCCAAAATTGGTGCAAAGACTGTCAATAATTTTCTTAATTCTGGGAATATTATTGCTGGCGGAAATTATAAAGGAAATAAGGCACTCAAAAGGCTCCTGAGCAAGTAGGCGTATGCCGCCGCCAAAGCTTGAAGCCGTTTTCATAACAGGGTCTTGGGATAAGCGGTTTTTGATTTCGCCATAGTCCCTTTCCATATCAAAATATCCGCTCCATACCTTGTCCCAGCCATCACGGGAAGTGTTATAAAGAGTTATAACATCACCTTTTTGAGCAATTTTTAGTGGCATACCAAAAGCTACGCCGAAATATGCGTCATCTTCCTTATCCCAACGGAAACATTGACCGCAATCAAAGGTTTCCAAAAGCTCAAAATCACGGACACCGGAAAGTATTAAATTGCCATTTTCTTCATAAATTTTCATAGGCAAACTTCATTTCCCCAACACAAAAATTCATACACGTTAATTATATCACAAATTGCAGGCATTATCAATATTTTTGCAAAAAATTGTCTAAAACAATAGACAATATCGCAAAATATGTTATAATTATTATTAAAGATGTTAATTGAAAGGAATATACTATGGACCAGAAAGATATTTATACAAAGCTTAAATATAAAACAAAAAAGGTACATGACGAAATTACACCTGACCAAAGACGTGAAATGATGGATTTGGCGGATGAATACAGAGAGTTTTTGGATAATGGCAAAACTGAACGTGAATGTGTAAAAATTGCTATAGAAATGGCGGAAAAGAATGGTTTTGTGCCATTCTCAGAAACAGACAGCCTAAAGGCTGGCGACCGCGTATACTTTACAAACCGCAAAAAGAACATTATCCTTGCGATTATCGGTGAAGAAGATATTGAAAATGGCATCAACATAGTTGGTGCTCATATTGATGCGCCAAGACTTGATTTAAAGCAGAATCCCCTTTATCAGTCAAAGGATATGGCACTTCTAAAAACCCATTACTACGGCGGAATTAAGAAGTATCAGTGGACAACTGTGCCACTTGCAATTCACGGCGTTTGCTATACAAAAGATGGTGAGCAGGTAGAAATCACAATCGGCGAAAATGAAAACGACCCTGTTTTCTGCATAACCGACCTTTTACCACACTTGGCAAAGGACCAGATGGCGAAAAAGCTTGGGGAAGCAATCGAGGGCGAAGCTCTTAACGTTTTGGTCGGCGGAATGGGCGTTAACGATTCCGATATTGATGACAGCGTAAAGTGTAATATACTAAATATTTTGAACATTTCTTACGGCATTACCGAAGAATCATTTTTATCAGCAGAGCTTGAAATTGTCCCTAGCGGAAAGTCAAGAAATGTTGGCATAGACAGCGCATTTGTGGGCGGTTACGGTCAGGATGACAGAGTTTGTGCATTTACCGCACTAAAGAGCATTTTGGATGTTAAAGTGCCAAACAAAACCGCTATGTGCCTATTGGTTGACAAGGAAGAAATCGGCTCAACAGGTAACACAGGTATGCTTTCAAAGTTCTTTGAAATGGCGACTTTGGAACTTGTAGAAAAGGTTTCAGGCAAAAACGATATGGTAACTTTCAACAAGGTTATAAGAAATTCTGCTTGTATGTCAAGTGACGTATCAGCGGCGGTTGACCCGAATTATGAGAGTGCGTTCGAGCCACAGAACTCATCCTTTGCAGGCCGTGGCCTTGCGCTTATGAAATATACAGGCTCACGCGGAAAATCAGGCGCATCTGATGCATCAAGCGAATTTGTCCGCGAAATTGCCACAATCCTGAACGATAACGAAGTAATCTGGCAGACCTGTGAGCTTGGAAAAATCGACCAGGGCGGCGGCGGAACTATCGCTATGTATGTTGCCAATATGAATATGGACGTAATCGATTGCGGAGTGCCTGTTCTTTCAATGCATTCACCGTTTGAAGTTACCCATAAAGGTGATATTTATATGGCATATAAGGCATATAAAGCATTCTACAAGGACAGATAAGGGAAGTATTTTAAATGTGCAAATAAAATACGGAAGGACTTTAATTTACGATGGAAGTTTACGGAGAAAAACCAAAGAAATTCACAGCAAAATGGTGGGGATATGTCTGGGAGTATTATAAATGGCATATCGTGTGTGTGCTTTTTATAATTTTTACGGTGGTGACAACATTTCAGCAGTGTGCAAACCGACCGAGCTATGACTTGCAGATTACCGCAGTAACCGAAAACGCACTTGCATTAAGCCAGACAGATGCCATAACCGCTCTTGCGGAAGAAGTTATTTCAGATGCCACAGGAAACGGCGTAAACGAGGCGTTTATTCTGCCGATTTCTATGAACGAGCAAAGCGACGCCCAGACAATTCAGGCAGGCTATGCAAGGTTTACTGTGGAAATCACAATGCCGGAAGCGTATGTGTTTATTGTGTCGGATGCCTATGCGGACACTCTTATTGAAAGCGAAATTTTGGAAAGCACAGATGTTTGGGCAGGCGGAAACGCAGACGAATATCTTGTAAGCCTTAAGGATAATGAAAAACTTACAGCACTTGGTATTGACACCGATGGGCTTTATTTAGGCGTGGTTAAACTTTTTGAGGGTCATCAGGAAGATGAAGTGGAAAAAACACGCCAAGAAAACGGGGTACGCTTTGGAAGGTACCTTTTGGGTCTGGAGTGATAAAAATGCCAGGAGAATACGAACTATTTAAAGAATATAAAGAAACCGGCGACAAGAAAATCCGTGACGAGCTTATTATAAAATATACATATATGGCGAAAATTCTGGCGTATAAGTTTGTGAGAAGCGGTGTTGATTATGACGATCTTTATCAGGTTGCCTGTATGGGCTTGATGCTGTCTGTTGAAAGGTTTGACCCTGACCGCGGAGTGCAGTTTGCCACCTTTGCAACCCCAACAGTTTTGGGCGAACTGCGAAAATTTTTGCGGGATAAGGCAGGCTCAATCAAAATTCCAAGACGTCTTTACGAGATTTTTTGCCGTGCAGAAACCTTGAAAAGACAGCAGGAGAACCTGTCCATTGACGAAATCGCCCAGCTACTTGATATGCCAAGGGAAACCGTGGTTGAGGCAGACCGCGTAGGCGCTACGGCGTTTATACAGTCATTGGAAGACGACGCCTATACCGATGGTGGTCTTAGCGTGTCAGGGATGATTGGCTTTGACGATGACGGGTTTACCCTGATAGAAAACAGGGATTTTCTGGACTATTGTATGTCAAAAATGACAGAGCGTGAAGCGGAGCTTTTTAACGAGCGTTTTCATAACGGCATAACCCAGAAAGAGCTTGCGAAAAAGTGGGGAGTGTCGCAAATGTATATATCCCGAATGGAGAAAAAGGTGACCCAGAAATTCCGTGATATTTACCTTACGGATAACGCTTGACAAAGGGAAAAATTGGTGGTAAAATAACGGCAGATGAATAATAGAAGGGGAGCTTGTGAACAGGCTGAGAGGGAAATTTTAGTTCCGACCCTATAACCTGATATGGATAATGCCAGCGTAGGGATTCTAAAAAATAAGAATTTTAAAAGCATATCCTTTTGGGTATGCTTTTTCTTTTAAATATTGGGAAGTTATTCGTCAAATAAAATACAAAAGGAGTGTCAGATATGACGAAAACAAGAAAACTTACCGAAATCGCAGTAGCCGTAGCAATGGCGGTGGTCTGCAGTTTTATCAAGGTGTGGGAAATGCCACAGGGTGGCTCGGTTGCCTTAACTATGGTGCCGATTCTCTTAATTGCCATCCGCTCAGGATGGGTGGCAGGATGCGCATGCGGCGCAATTTACGGCGTGCTTTCCCTTTTAATTGCAGGTGTTGTATATCACCCGATGTCAATTCTTTTGGACTATGTTTTAGCCTTTGGACTTTTGGGTCTTGCAGGACTTTTCAAAAAGAATTTGTCGGGACTTATCACAGGGTGCACAGTTGGTGTTGCAGGAAGATTTGCATCTTCACTTGTGTCAGGAGCGGTGCTTTTTGCAGAATATGCGCCGGAGGGTCAAAACCCGTGGATATACTCCCTTGTGTATCAGGCTACATATATGGTACCTGAGTTCATAATCTCGGTGGCGATATTGGTATTGCTGTTTTTAAAGGCAAGAAGATTATTTGAAAAGTAAAAGAAAATAAAAAAGCCTTCCCCTTGCCAAAAGGGGAGGCATTGTAGGGGCGGGGTTCCATCCCCGCCCGTTTATTTCTTCGGGAGGGCGCAGAGACCCTCCCCTACAATGTCATATCGCCACATTTGTTGTGCGTAGAGAATCTATTTGTGCTCTGCAAACTAAAAAAGCACCCAGACGGGTGCTTTTTAATTATCCATTCACAATTTTATCCGCTTTCAAGATTGCAAGTGCAGTTTTTCCGTCAGGGATTTCGTTGTTCATAACCATTTCCACCAATTTAGCAAGCGGGATTTTTTCAACTATCACAAACTCGCCCTCGTCAAGGTTTTGTCCCACAAAAGAAAGGTCTTCTGCTAAGTATAGCGAAATTATTTCGCTACAGTAGCCAGGTGTCGGGTAGTATTTTCCAAGGTATGTGACTTTTTCTGCCTTGTAGCCTGTTTCTTCCTGAAGTTCTCGCATACCTGCTTCAAATGGGTCTTCGCCCTTTTCCAATTTTCCCGCAGGCACTTCCAAAACCATTTCGTCATAAGGCTTTCGATACTGTGTTACCATAAGAACGTTTTTGTCTTCGTCAATGGCGATAACGCCAACGCCACCGTTATGAAGAATAAGCTCACGCCCTGCCTGTCTTCCATCAGGAAGAATTACGGTGTCTTCCACAAGGTGAACAATTCTGCCTTTATAAATTTCTCTTGTTGCTATTGTCTTTTCTGTAAAATCCATTTTTGATGCTCCTTAAAATTTTGAAAGAAATGTCTTAATTACACGTGTAGAATTTTCCGCCGCCATTTTTGCAAAGGTTGGAAAATCCATCTTTGCACCGTCATCCGCACCGTCACTCATAGCACGAAGCACCGCAAATGGCACGTTATTCACATAGCAAACGTGGCCGATTGCACCGCCTTCCATTTCGCAGGATTTTGCGCCGAAATTGTCGGTAATAAATTTCTTTTTATCGGCAGATGAAACGAACTGGTCACCTGATGCGATAGTTCCGATGCTGTATGGAAGGCACAGCTCCTTTGCGCAATCTGCAAATAGCTCACAGGCCTTTTTATCTGCAGGGAATTTTATAATATTTATGTCGGACAGCATCCCGATAGGGTCACCCAGAGGGGAAGTATCCATATCGTGCTGGCAAACGTTATCCGCAATAACGATGTCGCCGATTTTCAGGGTTTCATCAAGGCAACCCGCAACGCCAACGTTTATGATAAGCTCCGGGGCATACTTTAAAATCATAGCTTCTGCGCAAAGCCCTGCAAAAACTTTTCCTACCCCGCATTTTGCCACAACAATGTCTTTACCATCAAATTTTCCGCGGACAAAATTCACTCCGCTTATAGTTTCGGTGGAGATGTCGGTCAAAAAGCCTTTTATCTTTTCAACCTCAATATCCATAGCACCTATAATTCCAATCATTTTGATTTCCTCCGATTATAAAAGTGGAAGCGCATCCACGAAGATAACATCGTCACGTTTTGCAGCATCGCCTTCTGCGAAAACGAATGCCTTGCCGTACACATTTCCGCCAACTTCTTCTACGATAGACTCAATAGCACGAAGTGATGATCCTGTTGAAACAACGTCATCCACAATAAGCACGTTTTTGCCCGAAAGCTTTGGAATCTGACCGTTTTCAAGGTACAGATAGTGTGGATTTTTGGTTGTGTATGTATCAACAGGTGCTTTTGTTACGTCCTTATAATAAATCTTCTGTTCTTTTCGTAATATTACCATTTCGCAGTCGATATACTCTGCCACCTGATATGCAAGGGTGATGCCCTTTGTTTCGGCAGATAAAACCACGTCAACCTTTGAAAGGTCAAGGCCTGACTCTTTGATTTTTTCAATAACCGCATAGCTTGCATCGTGAGAAAGTGCCTTTGATGAAAGCATATCAAGTACGGCGATGGAAAGGCCAGGCTTGATTTCAACGATTGGCAGTCCGTATTCTTTTCCGTTTAAAGTTACTTTATAAAATTCCATTTTAAAAACTCCTTTTTAAAAATACTTGAAAGTAATTTCGTCTTTATTTAAAACTTCAAGGTATCTTTTTGCTTCGATTTTTGCGGTTTCAAGGTCAAGACTCTTGTAGTTTCCGCATTCTTCTTCCGATGCGCCAAAAACTTCGCCATCGTGGTCAATAATCTTCTGGCAAGCAAGCTTAATTTCTTCTAAAACCTTGCCGTTATCCGCATTTCGCACCAAAAGATAGAACCCTGTCTGGCAACCCATCGGGCCGAAATAGATTACGTCTAATCCTGAATTTCTTATATATGTGGAGAACATATGCTCAAAGGTGTGCATAGTGATGTTATCCATATAATCGCCTGCGTTTGGGCGACGGGTGCGCATATCGTAGGTTACAACATCGCCGTCAATTCGGGAGATGTAAAGGCCTTCGCCAAATTTTCTGTGGTCAACTGTAAAGCTGGCATTTTTGGTTATATCCATAGTAAATTTCTTCCTTTCAAATACACGAAGATATTTTAAAATGAGTGAACGATGTAGTCAATGTGCCACTGACTACAAATGAATAATTAATAATGAATGATGAATAATTTTGGTTGAAAATCGCCGCTTGCGATTTTCTTCATTAATTTTTCATTATTCAATATTCATCAGCGTAGCGACTTCATTATTCATTACGTTTTGCACATTGTACAAAACGATTGAACAATCTATATGCAGTTATTTTTTTCAATAACATCTCCCAACGCCTTAGCCATAGAAGCAAATCCGAAATCAGTGGGATGGCAACCATCAACTGTTCCTTCGTTACCGCACAGGCTTGTAAGCGTTTTCCCGTTGATAAAATACACATTTTCATCGCCTGACGAAATTGCATTTGTATATGTAGTTTCAATAATAGCCAGCCTTTGCTCTTCTTCATCTGTAAGATTAAATCTTGGTCTGGACATTATAATAATTGGAAGCTCGGGATTTTTATTTCGTATAGCCTTGAACATCTTTTCGTGAGTTCTCTCAAGATGTTCTACCGTTGGGGCATTATAATCATAATCATAAACAAAAAGTGACATATCCAAATTTTTGATATATTCAGCTATCTCGTCTTCTGCTCTGGCATTACCTGAAAAGCCCAGATTAACAAAGTCGCAATTAAACCTTCTTGAAACAATAGCCTGATAACTCATTCCGGACCTGGATGCACATCCACCCTGAGTAATAGACGAACCGTAAAACACGATAGGCTTTGCGTTCTTATACGGTGTAGCTTCTTTTAAGACAGAATTTTTTTGTAAGCCTATATACACTTCTTTTACATTGCTGTATAAAGGGAAATTGATAGTTATTTCCTTCAATTTATTAGTTTCAAAATCAATTATGCTTTCATATCCGTCTTTCATATCAAATGGTGGAATAAATGTTTTTACGTAATCATTATCAGCATATACGTCAAACCCTCTTGCTCCGGTCATTGCCATATGAGGCATTTTCTCCAATCCGTCAAGCTTTGCAATAATTGCTACACAAGGACTGTCTGTAATAAACCTGACTCTACCACCCGCGGTATTAGTGTGAAGTCTATATACACCTTCACTAACTCCTTTGGCAACATTTTCAGGCATTCTGCGATACCTTCCGTTTGATTTAAAAACACCATGTATCTTAAACGGCTGTTCATCAATATTGTAAAAGATAATGCCGTCCTTTTCAATATTGGTTTTTACCGCAAAATTTTTATCTATTTTTGATATGTCTGACATAGTTAATGCTCCCTTTGTGAATTCAAATTTATTGTAGCATATTTTCCTTTGTAAAACAACATTCCACACAGTATTTTATCATATTTCAGCAGAAATTACAACACTTTTTGAATACTTGACTATTTCTTATATATATGGTAAAATGGTAAAATAAGTGTAGTCTAGCTATTTTTATGAAAGAGACATTAAAGGAGAAGTTATGAAAAAGCGTTATAAAAGCGGTAACAATGCCGTTATACTTGGTGTTTCAGTTTTAATTCTGGCACTATGCGGCGCATTCAGCATATATGAAAAAGAGTACAAAACTGCAGGGATACTTTTCGTGTTCGCTGTGCTACTTTTAGTGGGCGGCGGAGTTTTTGAAAAGAAGAACAAGAAAAGCTTTGGCGAATATGTAAAGATGATAACTGCCCAGAGTGCAGGTATGTCAAGCGATGCTATCAGCAAATTCCCGCTTCCTATGGCGGTTTTGCAGATTAACGGGCAGATTAGCTGGTATAATGACCTTTTTGCCGAAATGCTTGGGTCAAATGACCTTTATAACATTGTTATTGGCGATGTTATGCCGGAATTAAAGTGGTCCGAAATCCTAAAGTCCACCAACGGAATTTACACCTTTGCAAACTACAAGGGTCACCACTATAACGTGGTTGGGGATATTATCAAAACTCCTGCGTCAACCGAAGACCATCCGGATTTCACCTTTTTGTTATAATTTATCGACAAAACCGAAGTTGAAACTCTTAGAAAACTCTATTAAAACGAGAAAACCGATATTGCCATTGTGAATATCGATAACTATGACGAAGTTTTCCAGAAGCTTGACGATTCCGAAAGTCAACAGGCACTTTCTAAACTGCACAAGTACATCAGCGAATGGGCACAGGAAAGCAAGGGCGTTATGAAGAAAGCAGAACGCGACAGATACCTTGTTTTCTTTGAGCATCAGTATTTGAAAGATTATATCAATAAAAAGTTCAGCCTTTTAGAAGAAGTTCGAGCTTTGGGCGAAGAGCTTAAAATGCCGATTAGTGTCAGCATCGGTGTGGGCGCATCGGGAAATATCCACGAAAATGACGCTTATGCAAGAGCGGCACTTGATATGGCACTTGGCCGCGGTGGTGACCAGGCAGCTATTAAAGATGCCAGCCAGTATAACTTCTATGGCGGTATTGCTAAGGATTATGAGCGAAGCACACGTGTTAAAACCCGTTCATTCGCAGAAGCACTAAAGGACTTTATCGCAAATTCTGATAAGGTTATATTTATGGGTCATCAGAGTCTTGACTATGACGCATTCGGAGCAGCCCTTGGTCTTCAAAGAGCTGTACGTACCTTGGGAAAAGAGCCGTATATTGTAGTTGATTCATCACCTGCTATTTCAAAAATGGCGGAAGAAGTTACTGCTATCGAAGAATATCGCGGAATGCTCATATCCCCTGAAATTGCAAGAGATATTATAACAATGAACACACTTTTGGTGGTTATGGATACTCACAGACCATCAATGCTTCCTGATAGCGACCTTTTGGAAAAGACCACAAAGGTTGTTGTTATCGACCATCACAGAAGAAGCACAGACTTTATTTCTAATGTGTCCTTGGTTTATCACGAGCCGTATGCATCATCAACCTGCGAAATGGCAACAGAAATTTTACAGTATATTGATAATGACAAGAAGATTACACCGTTTGAATCAAAGGCACTTTACACAGGTATTTTGATGGATACCAAGAACTTCAGCGTGAAAACAGGCGTTAGAACCTTTGAAGCGGCATCATATTTAAGACGATACGGACTTAACACTCAGGAAGTCAGAAAGCTGTTCAATATGGATAAGGATGCCTATGTTAACAGAGCAGAAATAATTAAAAACTCTGCCTGCGTGGCAGATAAGATGCTTGTTTCAGTTTGCGAAGAAGCATACCCTGATATGAAGGTTATATCATCACAGGCGGCAGATGAAATGCTGAACTTGGCAGGAATACAGGCAGCGTTTGTAATATACCCTATGGACGACGAGACATATATCTCCGCAAGATCATTGGGAACTATAAACGTTCAGGTTATTGTTGAAAAATTGGGCGGCGGCGGTCACGCAACTGTTGCAGGTGCACAGGTTGCAAGCCGTGATACAGAAGCGGTTTTGGAACAGCTTGAAAACGCTATACAGGAATATTTAGAAGAAAATGAAAAGAACTAACCAGAAAGAAGGCAAATAAAAATGAAGGTTATTTTAAATCAGGATGTAAAAGGAAAAGGCAAGAAAGGCCAGCTTGTAGAGGTTTCTGACGGATACGCAAGAAACTTCCTATTGCCAAAGGGTCTTGCAAAAGAAGCAACCAACACAAATATAAATATAATGAACGGTAAGAATAACGCGGAAGCTTATCACCAGCAGGTAGCATTGGAAGAAGCACAGGCTACAAAGGCTAAAATGGAAGAAGTTGAAGTAGTTCTTACAGCTAAAGCCGGTGAAAACGGCAAGCTTTTCGGTTCAATCACATCAAAGGACGTGGCAGAAGCACTAACAATGCAACACCACATCAAGCTTGATAAAAAGAAATTCGTTTTGCCGGACGGCATAAAGATGCTTGGCACAACAACAGTTGACGTTAAAATCCATCAGGGAGTAACAGGCAAATTAAAGGTTACCGTAAAAGGTCAGTAAGACCCCAAAAAATCGGAGGGAGTAGGTTCAAATGGCAGATGTTATGAATATGCAGGAATTTGAATTACCGCACAGCCTGGAAGCTGAAAAAGCGGTAATCGGCTGCGTTTTGCAGGATAGCAAAGCCTTGGCTGCCGCATGTGAGCTTATACGTGCAGAAGACTTTTATTTTGACGCAAACCGTGAGATTTTTTCGGCTTGTGTTGAGCTTTTTAATGAAAATACGCCGGTTGATATTGTTACGGTAAGCGACCGCTTGACCAGGAAGGACAAGCTTGACAGCGTTGGCGGAATTCCGTATCTTGCATCGGTTAGTACAAGTATTTCCACCACAGAACACGTTTCTCACTATGCAAATATAATCCTTGAAAAGTCGGTTTTAAGGAAGCTTTCAACTGCCGCAACTGCAATCAATCATTTGGCAGTAAGTCAGGAAGGCGAAACGGACAGAGTTTTAGAACGAGCTGAGCAAATGATTTACGATATCGCAGAAGGCAGAGAAAAAAGCGATATTGTGCCTGTTGTTGAAATTGCGATGGAAACCTATCAGAATATGGTAGAAAACGCAGAAAACCCAAACAAGCTGACAGGTCTTTCAACAGGCTTTGACGAGCTTAACAGACGATGCGGTGGTTTCCACGGCGGTGAGTTTATTCTTATTGCAGGCCGTCCTGGTATGGGTAAGTCAAGTTTTGCAGTTAATATTGCAGAGCACGTAGCAATAGACAGCGGAAAAACCGTTGCAATCTTTAACCTTGAAATGCCGAAAGAGGCAATTTTGAAGCGTATTTTCTGTTCACAGGCACTAATTGACTCAAGCAAAATTTTAACAGGAAAATTTGAGGGTGAAGACTGGGCAAGACTTGGAAAACGTCTTGACAAGATTGCGGCTTCACCGCTTTATATAGACGATTCTTCAACCGTTACAGTTTCTGAAATAAGAGCAAAATGCCATAGACTAAAAAAGACAAAGGGTCTTGCTATGGTTGTAATCGACTACCTACAGCTTATGCAGGGTTCAGGCAGAACCGATTCAAGACAGCAGGAAATTTCTGAAATTTCACGTTCCCTAAAGGTTATGGCAAAGGAGCTTGAAGTGCCTGTAATCGCACTTTCACAGCTTTCCCGTGCTGTTGAAGGAAGACAGGATAAGCGCCCTATGCTTGCGGATATCCGTGAATCTGGTTCTATCGAGCAGGACGCAGATATTGTAATGTTTTTGTATCGTGACGAGTATTATAATCCTGACAGCGAAGATAAAAATATGGCAGAAGTGATAATCGCCAAGCACAGAGCCGGCGAAACAGGTATGTTTAAACTTGGCTGGCAGGGTAAATATACAAAGTTTATAAATATTGATTATCGCGCAAAGGAAGAGCAGTAATGGATATTTTGAAAATTGCCGAGAAAACTGTAAAAGACCATAATATGCTAAATGTGGGCGACAGAGTTCTTGTGGGCCTGTCCGGCGGTGCAGATTCTACGGCACTTTTGTATGTTCTTCTTTCACTAAAGGAGAAATATGACCTTGAGATTGCCTGCTGTCATATAAACCATCAGCTTCGCGGAACTGCGGACAGGGATATGAATTTCTGCAAAGATTTGTGCGAAAAGCTGGGCGCAGCGTTTTTCTGTAAAACTGTAGATATTAAAACAGGCGCAAAAAATGCGGGAATGAGCGAAGAGCTTTACGCAAGAAATATCCGCTATGAGTTTTTTGAGAGCTTGGGCTACGATAAAATCGCAACAGCCCATAATAAAAACGATGTGGCGGAAACTTTGGTTTTCAACTTTATGCGCGGTGCATCAACATCGGGGCTTTCGGGGATTCCCTATGTTCGTGGCAATATAGTAAGGCCTATGCTTGATATAAAAAAGGCGGATATTCTGGAGTTTTGCGAAAAAAATGACTATGATTTTGTAACCGATGAAACAAATTTTGAGACCATTTATTCACGAAATAAGGTGCGCCTAGACCTGATACCGAAAATTGAAAAGGACTTTAATCCACGCTTTGTTGATGTGGTGACAAAGAACGCCACCTTGATAGGCGAAGATGCAGAGTTTTTGGATAACCTTGCAAAAGAAAAGTTTTCGGGGGATGTAAAAATTTCCGACTTAAATGCTATGCCACTTCCAATAAAAAGGCGTGTTCTGGAGCTTTTCTGGAAAGAAAGCACCAATTCCTGCCAGAATCTTGGCGTAGATTATATTGACGATATTTTAGAGCTTTCCAAAAATCAGACAGGAAAAAGTATAGACTTACCAGGCGGATTTTGCGTGAAAGTGGAATACGGAAAGCTGGAAATTACCAAAAAAACAGAAAAAACAGAGTTTTTTTATGAAATTTATCCGGAAGAAGTATTAAACATTTTAGAAATTGGGAAAACTTTACAGATAAAGAAAGCGGATAAAAAGGCGGACTTTTACCTTGATGAAAATACACGCCTTACTGTGAGAAACAAAATGGCGGGTGATGTTTTTTACCCGACAAAAATGACAGGGAAAAAGAAGCTGTCCGACTTTTTCACCGATAAGAAAATCCCAAATGAAAAGAGAAATGAAATCCCGATTGTTTTGGCTGATGGAAAGATTATTGCCGTTGGCGATATGCGGTTTTCAAAAGAATTTCAGGAAACCAAAAAAACGGGATATAAAATAGAAATAAAGGAGACCTAAAATTGCAAACTAAAAGAATAGGTTTTTTCAGGTGGATACTCATTGCCATAATTGCATCCATGCTGTTTTCCACATTTTTGGACGCGGCAAATGCACCGAAGCGAACAGAGTATTCAACCCTTATAAACCATATTAAAAAAGGCGAAGTTACCGAGCTTTATGTAGACGGAACAACGGCGGTTGCTACGGTTGGCGGAGAGAAATTTTCCTGCGAAGTTCCATCGCTGGAAGTGCTTCAGGGCGATGTTGGGGAAGAAATTTTGGCACAGAGCGAAACGGGTGCACTTATTTATCAGGTTGCGCCAAAACGCGTTTCCTGGGTAGATTACCTGATGCCGATTTCGTCAATACTTATGCTTGTGCTGTTCTTTTTCCTTATTTTCCAGCAAGGCGGAGCAAAAGGCGGCGGAAACTTTACCAAAAGTCAGGCAAAGCTGAATCTTGAAGATAACCGCAAGGTTACATTCAGCGATGTTGCCGGCGCAAAGGAAGAAAAGGAAGAGCTTTCAGAGCTTGTTGAATTTTTAAAAGATCCAAAGAAGTTTATTGAGCTTGGTGCAAGAATCCCAAAGGGCGTTCTTCTTTTAGGACCTCCGGGAACAGGTAAAACCCTGCTTGCTCGAGCAGTTGCAGGCGAAGCGGGTGTGCCGTTCTTCTCAATTTCGGGCTCGGACTTCGTTGAACTTTATGTAGGTGTTGGCGCATCCCGTGTACGTGATATGTTTGCACAGGCAAAAAAGGCAAGACCGTGCATTATATTTATAGACGAAATTGACGCTGTTGGTCGTCGCCGTGGTGCCGGAATGGGTGGTGGCCACGATGAGCGTGAGCAGACGCTAAATCAGCTGTTGGTTGAAATGGACGGCTTCGGCAAAAACGAAGGCATTATCATAATGGCGGCAACAAACCGACCGGACATTTTAGACCCTGCGCTACTTCGTCCTGGTCGATTTGACAGGCAGATTACTGTTGGAAGACCTGACCTTTCGGGCCGTGAAGAAATCCTTAAGGTTCATAGCCGTGGCAAGAAAGTTTCAAAGGAAGTTGACTTTTCAAAGATTGCAAAACAGACCGCGGGATATACCGGTGCTGACCTTGAAAATGTTATGAACGAAGCGGCAATTTTTGCGGCACGTCGCGGAAAAGCCGAGATTGACGAAAAGGATATTGAAGATGCAAACATCAAGGTTATGATGGGTCCTGCAAAAGCATCCCAGAAAGTAACCGATGAAGAAAAGAAATTAACAGCATACCACGAAGCAGGCCACGCTGTCCTTGCAAAATTGGTATCAAAGCGTAATACTGTCCGTCAGGTTTCAATAATACCACGTGGCAGAGCAGGCGGATATACAATGCACATTCCAAACGAGGATATCTGGTTTACTGGTAAAAAGGATATGCTTTCTGAAATCATTGTGCTTCTTGGCGGAAGAGCCGCAGAAGATTTGATTTTAGACGATATTTCAAATGGTGCATCATCCGACTTAAAACGTGCAACCCAGGTTGCCCGTGATATGGTGGCAAAATACGGAATGAGCGACGAAGTTGGCCCTGTTTGTTATGAGACGGACGAAGAAGTGTTCTTAGGCCGTGATTACGGACATTCAAAGGCGTATTCTGAAACCGTCGCGACCTTGATTGACAAAGAAGTTGAAAGGCTCATAAAAGAGCAGTACAAAAAGGCGAAAGACCTGCTTTCTGATAACGCAGAAAGACTTAAAAACGTAGCAGAAGCTTTGCTCGAGCATGAAGTGCTTGATGAAACAGAGTTTTTGAAATATTATAATAAAGGAGATATACAAAATGAAACAAGTAACTAAGGATATGATTATAAGAGAAGTTCTATCAATCGACCCAGGCTGCGCAGAATTCCTTTTAAATGTTGGAATGCACTGTCTTGGATGCCCATCAGCATCAGGGGAAACTTTAGAGATGGCTTGCGCTGTTCACGGTGCAGACGTTGACCAGCTTGTAGCTGACATCAACAACTATCTTGCAGACAAATAAGAAAATCTTATGGCAAAAATGAGCGGTTATTTAAAAATTGTTTTAAAAACCTTTGCTCAAAGGCTTGCCAATGCTGGAGATTGTAACTGGAAAAATTGCTCATGAAAATGAGCAATTTTTTGTTTAACGATTTATTTCGGGCAAGGTTCTTTTCTGCCAAATGTGTGCAAAATCCGGCACACATATCGCAAAATGCGCCATAGGTCAAAAGTTTTATGGAAAAAAATATTTGCTTCATAACATACTCCTTTTTAGTAGTATTTCGAAAGGAGCGGGTTTTATGTAAATGTTATGAAATTGTAATTGAAAATAGGGCAAAATAATAGTATAATGAGTTTGTAGGTTAAATTTACCTTTAAAAAGGAGAGAAAGAATGAGACGAAAGGGAGAAAATCTGATACACGGCCATGACAGCTTTCTGTTTTGGGCAAGTGTTGTGACGGCCGTTTTTGGTATCTTTATGATATACAGCGCAACACGCTCTTTAAATACCAACTCCAATGTAATCATACAAACTGGTGCATTTTTAATAGGTACGGTAATGATGGTGGTAATAAGCAGAATTGATTATCACATCTTCGGCCATGTTGCCTTGCCGATTTTTGGGGTATGTATCGCCCTTTTGGTTGCGGTTTTGATTGTGGGCTCAACGGGAAACTGGGGTGCAAGGAGCTGGATTCGTTTCGGCCCGATAGGTATTCAGCCGTCGGAAATATGCAAAATCGGCTTTGCCATCACATTTGCAAAACATCTGTCAATGGTAAAGCATCAGCTTGACAGACCCATAACAATAGTTTTGCTATTGGCTCACGTAGGCGTACTTTTGGGGCTTATAATGCTTCAGCCGGACGCAGGAAGTGCAATGGTATTCTGCTTTATGTTTGTGGTTGTACTCTTTGCGGCAGGTATCTCATTTAAGTATATAATCCCTGCAGTATTGGGCTTTGCGGCGTTTGTGCCACTTGCTTATTTCTTCCTTTTAAGCGATTATCAGAAGCACAGAATTCAGGTGTTCTTTAACCCTGATATGGATAGATTAGGTAGCGGATACAACGTAATTCAGTCAAAAATCGCAGTTGGCTCGGGCCAGCTTTTTGGTAAGGGTTTCCTAAAAGGAACACAGAACCAGTTCGGGTTCTTGCCAACAAAGCATACTGACTTTATCTTCAGCGTAATTTCAGAAGAGCTTGGATTCATCGGTGCTCTTTTGGTGATTTTGCTTTTATTTATAATAATTGCAAGATGCATAAAAGCATCTCAGGAAGCCAACGACTCATTCGGCAAATATCTTTGCCTTGGAATTGCGGCAATGCTTATATTCCACACTTTTGAAAATGTGGGCATGTGTATCGGCTTGATGCCGGTAACAGGAATTCCCCTTCCGTTTATAAGCTATGGCGGAACATCCCTTTTAACCAATATGATGGCGATAGGAATTGTCCTATCCGTTACCAGACACTCCCATGGAACTAAGATGTATTAAAAAAGACAGTGTATTTCTACACTGTCTTTTATTATTATTTCCAGCCCTGTGCAACCTGATATTCACGTAGGAAGTTTGCATTATACTGTTCGTATTCATTAAGTTGCATATTGTAGTTTGCGGCAGGGTTTGGTGTGTACCAAGCCTGTGACTCGAAGTAATTCTTATAAGTCTTGTTTGTGAAAACATATCCTTTTCTTGCAAAGATTTCGTTTCTGATAAGGTCAACATCATACTTTGAAAGTCCGGCAATATCAGCTTCTGTTATGTACTGTGAATCACTTGGGAATAAAATCTTATTTCCGGTAATATTTCTCGGCTTTTCAGTCGGCTTTGGTGTTGGAGTAGGTGTCGGAGTCGGTGTTGGTGTTGGTGTAGGCTCGATAGTTGGTTCCGGTGTGATTTCAGGAGTTGGCTCCGGCGTTGGTGCCTGAGTTTCAACCGGTGGCTCTGTCGGAGCATTTGTTTGGGTAGTCTGTGTAGCAACTCCAAAAGAAACCACATAAGCGATTACGGCAATTACTATAACAGCAAGCACTATAAGCACTGTCTTTTTGCCACTTCCTGATTCCTTTTCTTCTTTTGCCTTTGCCTTTTCGGCCTTTGCTATCAACTTTTCAGCCTCAAGTCTTTCCTTTTCTGCCTTCTTTTCAGCCTCAAGCTTTTCCTTTTCAGCTTGTTTTTCAGCTTCAAGTCTTTCTTTTTCAGCTTTTGCCTCAAGCTCAAGCTTTTCTTTTTCAGCCTTTGCCTCAAGCTCAAGACGCTCTTTTTCTTCCCTTTGTGCAAGGGCAAGAGCAGCCTTTTCTTCTTCCTGCTTCTGCTTTTCTAAAAGCTCTGCCTTTTTAGCTTCTTCTT
>JAFUJN010000124.1 GCA_017468095.1 Clostridia bacterium | reverse complement strand
GCAGAACTTTCTGGGAGTTTTCCATATCATCCCAGAAGTCCTGTGCAGTTGCCGCTTCTTCAAGCTCGGCCACTTTTTCCTTTGTTCCTTTTATGTCGAGAGAGAACTCAAGGTCGTCAATATTCTTTTCAAGACCCTGAAGCTCTAATCTATACTGTTCATATTCTAACATATTTTTGCCCTTTCCTTTAGAATGTGACTTTGATTATTTTCCGCAGCAGTGTTTATATTTCTTACCTGAACCGCAAGGACACGGGTCATTTCTGCCCGGAGTCTTCTTTGCTGTGGCAGGTTTTTTAGCAAGCGTTCCGTCGCTTCCTGTATCAAGAGGTTTTGCCACCTGAACACGCTTAATTTCCATCTGCGGTCTTGGACGGGATGCAAGTACATAGCGTACAGTATCGCGTTTTATAGCTTCAAGCATACCATCATACAGGTCACTACCCACATTTCTGTATTCAACAACAGGGTCGTGCTGACCGTATGCACGAAGTCCGATTTCACGCTTAACGTGTTCCATTTCGTCCAAATGATCCATCCAAAGAGTATCAACCACGCGAAGCATCATTACTCGCTCAACTTCACGGATATTCTCGCCAAATGCATCGCAGGATTCTTGGTATCTGTCGCTTGCAATCTTTAGTAGGCGTTCCTTGATTTCTTCCTTGGTTATATCTTCAAACTCTTCCTTTTTAACTTCAAATTCGCCTCTTGCGAAAAGGTACTGATTTGCAAACTCGCCAAGGGCTGAAAGGTTCCATTCTTCAGGAATATCGGTAATGCCAATATAGTCATCCATAGCAGTATCAATGATTGATTCAATCATATTCTGGATAGTTGCAGAAATATCTTCTCCATCTAAAACCATCTGACGCTGTTTATAGATAATCTTTCTCTGCTGATTCATTACTTCGTCATAAGAAAGCACGTGACGACGTGAATCAAAATGTCTTGCTTCAAGGTTCTTTTGAGCGTTTTCGATTGACTTATTTAAAATTCCCGCTTCAATCGGCTCGTCTTCGGCAACACCAAGTGTTTCAACCATTGCTCTCACTCTATCCGAGCCAAAAATTCGCATAAGGTCATCTTCTAAAGACAAGAAGAACTTTGAGCTACCAGGGTCACCCTGACGTCCGGCACGGCCACGAAGCTGGTTATCAATTCGACGAGATTCGTGGCGCTCTGTACCGATAATGAATAATCCGCCTGCTTTTTTAACTTCTTCTGCTTCATCTGCAAGGTCAAGCTTGTATTTTTCGTTAAGTTCACGGAAAATGCGTCTTGCTTCAATGATTTCTTCGTTATCAGTTTCAGCAAAACCTGTTGCTTCTGCCATAAGCATTTCGATTTTATCGTCGGTCATTTCTTCGTCTTCTGCCTTTTTAGCGATAAGACGTTTTTTAAGCTCATTTTTCGCCATATACTCGGCGTTACCGCCAAGGATAATGTCGGTACCACGACCCGCCATATTTGTGGCGATGGTAACAGCACCCTTTTTACCTGCCTGAGCCACGATTTCCGCTTCTTTTGCGTGATATTTAGCATTCAAAACTTCGTGCTTTATACCTTCACGCTTTAAAAGTGCAGAAAGAACTTCTGACTTATCAACGTTTACAGTACCAACCAAAACTGGCTGACCTTTAGCGTTACATTCCTTAATCTTGCGGATAACCGCCATATATTTGCCACGCTCTGTGCGGTATACGCTATCGTGTTCATCCACTCTTGCGATTGGCTTATTTGTAGGGACTTCCACACAGTCAAGCTTATATGTCTGCTGGAATTCTTCTTCTTCGGTTAACGCTGTACCTGTCATACCTGACAGCTTTTTATACATACGGAAATAGTTCTGGAAAGTGATGGTCGCAAGAGTCTTTGACTCGTTTTCAACCTTAACCCCTTCCTTTGCTTCGATTGCCTGATGAAGACCGTCTGAGTATCTTCTTCCCGGCATAATTCGGCCTGTGAACTCGTCAACAATCATAACCTCGCCGTTCTGCACAACATACTGCTGGTCACGGTGCATAACGCCGTTTGCGTGAAGTGCCTGATTGACGTGGTGCTGAATTTTCATATTATCAGGGTCAGCAAGGTTCTCAATACCAAAGTACTGCTCAGCCTTTGCAATTCCCCTGCCTGTTAATGTGGCACTCTTCGCCTTTTCGTCCACGATATAGTCACAGTCTTCGTTATCAGAAAGCACTTTTGTGTCTTCTTCTTTTACCACTTTTTTTGCAAGGCTCTTGGCAAACTTGTCCGCTTTCATATAAAGGTCGTTTGCCGCATCGCCCATACCAGAAATAATAAGCGGTGTTCTTGCTTCGTCAATTAAGATGGAGTCAACTTCGTCCACGATGGCATAGTTGTGGCCACGCTGTACCTGTTCTTCCTTGTAAGTCACCATATTATCACGAAGATAGTCAAAGCCCATCTCGTTATTTGTACCATAAGTGATGTCGGCAGCGTAAGCTGTTCTTCTCTCGTGATTATCAAGGTCATGGATAATAAGACCCACAGAAAGACCAAGGAAACGGTAAACCTTACCCATCCATTCAGAGTCACGCTTTGCAAGATAATCGTTAACGGTTACGATATGAACGCCTTTTCCTGATAGTGCATTTAGGTATGCAGGAAGTGTTGAAACCAAAGTTTTACCTTCACCTGTTTTCATTTCCGCAATTCGGCCCTGATGAAGAATAATTCCACCGATAACCTGAACATAGAAATGCTTCATTCCAAGAACACGCCATGATGCTTCACGCATAACTGCAAATGCTTCAGGAAGAATTGAATCCATATCTTCGCCATTTGCAAGGCGTTCTTTAAATTCGGTTGTTTTTGCTCGAAGCTCTGAATCAGAAAGCTTTTCCATTTCCGGCTCCAATGCCATAACCTTATCTGCAATCGGCTTTACTCTTTTAAGCTCTCTTTCGGAGTATGAACCGAATAGTTTGTCAAATAATCCCACTTTCTCACCTCAAATAATTTATTTAAGTTGTGCCTTTGGCACATATTATTCCTTATTTTACACCTTATCTTACAGTATATCACAAATCCTATAAAAATACTATAGTTTTTCTAAAATTTTCTAAAAAGAAATTTCGTTATATTAACTTATTTTTGAAAAAATCTTGACATACCGGAAAAATTGTAGTATAATTCCTTTTGTTGTGAATGCCCAAGTGGCGGAATTGGCAGACGCCCAGGACTTAAAATCCTGTGGGAAGAAATTCCCGTGTCGGTTCGACCCCGACCTTGGGCACCAGAAAAAAGCATCGACTTTTGTCGATGCTTTTTTCAGTGAAATAAATCCTATCGGATTTGTGAAATACCCTTCGGGTGTGAAATATTGCTTCGCAATGTGAAATACGCTCTTCGAGCGTGTGGATTTATTTCATTTCACAGAAAGCGTAAGCTTTATATTTTACAATTTTCGAAGAAAATTATTTCACATCGAGCAAGGCGAGATATTTCACTTATAATGAATTCAAAAAAAGAGTGCGTTGGCACTCTTTTTTACATCTTATAAAGGTATGCATAAATACCGTCTTTTTCCAAAAGTTCTTCGTGTGTTCCCTGCTCTTCGATGCCGTTTTTGGTTAGAACCAAAATGGTGTCGGCATTTTTGATTGTGGTAAGTCTATGGGCAATAGTGAACACAGTTCTGCCTTTTGCAAGGCGTTCAAGTGACTTTTGTACCACCTTTTCACTTTCATTATCAAGGGATGACGTTGCTTCGTCAAGAATCAAAATCGGTGGGTTTTTAAGGAACACTCGTGCAATTGAAATTCGCTGTTTTTGTCCGCCGGAAAGCTTGATTCCACGCTCACCAACATAGCTATCGTATCCGTCAGGAAGGCTCTTTATGAACTCATCCGCTCCCGCATCCTTTGCCGCATTTACCACTTCTTCAAAGGTTGCACCAGGCTTTCCGTAGGCAATATTTTCAAATATTGTCCCCGAGAACAGATACACATCCTGCTGAACAACACCGATATTTGACCTTAAAGATTTCAGTGACATATCGGCAATATCCACGCCGTCAATAGTGATTCTTCCCGATGACACATCATAAAATCTCGGAATCAAGTTGCAAAGAGTGGTCTTTCCGCCACCGGACGGGCCTACTAAGGCCACGCTGTCACCAGTTTTTATAGTCATATTCAGGTTTGTGATTACGTTTTTATCTTCGTCATCATAATGGAATGTCACGTTTTCAAAAACAATATCCCCTGTTTTAAACTCTTTGGCATCAGTTTTTTCTACAATCTCACTATCAACGTCCATAATCTCTAAAAATCGTTCTATACCCGTCATTCCGCGCTGAAACTGTTCGGTAAACTGCATAAGAGTGCGGATTGACGCAATAAGTGTTGTTACATACAAAAGGTATGCAATAAGGTCTGCGGCATCAATTTTGCCCATAATGATAAATGCCGCTCCTGCCGTAACAACTGCAAGGTGCATAACACCGTCAAAAAATCTTGTGGTGGTGTGGAAGCCTGCCATATATTTATAGGCATATTTCTTTATGTCAAAAAATTTCAGGTTGCCCTTATCAAACTTCTCCTGCTCTATAGCTTCATTGGCAAAGGATTTAACCACTCGTATTCCAAGTAGGCTGTCCTCAACCTGTGCATTTATCTCGCCTGTTTGCTTTCGGGATTCTGAAAAGGCAAGACGCATCTTTTTGCGGAATTTTAAGCTACATACCAGCATTATCGGCAGAATTAAAAAGATAATCAGGGTAAGTGGTACGTTAATGTTTATAAGGATTATAAATGACACAATGACTTTCAGCCCTGTTATAAAAAATTCTTCAGGGCAATGGTGAGCAAACTCGGTTATGTCAAAAAGGTCGCTGGTGATTCTCGCCATAATCTGACCTACTTTTGTTTCGGTGTAATAGGAATATGAAAGGGTCTGCAAATGCTGGAACAAGTCGTGTCGCATATCGGTTTCCATTCGTGTTCCCATAACGTGACCTGTGTTTGCCATAAAGTAGTTTGCCATGGTATCAATAATTCGCAAAACTATATACAAAAGTGCGATTTTGCCGATAAAATCAAAGGTCAGCGATGTTATATCATTCTCCGCCAAAAAGGTAACACGCCTTATTATCATCGGGAAAATAAGCTCACAAACCGTTGTTAGAGCTGCGCACAAAAGGTCCAGAATTAAGGTCCATTTATATTTTTTATAGTATGGCAAAAACCTTTTTATAAGGTATGCCGTTGTCATCTTTTTTTCTTTCATTTTTACGTCCTCCGCATCTTACTTTAATTATACGCTCCTAAAGGCAAAATGTCAATTTCAGGCAAGAAAAAAAAGAACGCCGAAAGCGTTCTTTTTACATTCTTACGTTAGATAAAAATTCTTGTAAACGTTTTGATTTTGGGTTTGTAAAGATTTCTTCCGGCTTGCCTTCTT
Source organism: Clostridia bacterium (assembly GCA_017468095.1). Classification (GTDB taxonomy): domain Bacteria; phylum Bacillota; class Clostridia; order UBA1381; family UBA1381; genus UBA1738. The sequence goes on along the minus strand of JAFUJN010000124.1, from coordinate 6,652 downwards.
CTGCGATAACGCCGTTATCCATAAAGATAACTCTGTCCGAAACGCCTCTTGCGAATGCCATTTCGTGAGTTACGATAATCATTGTCATATTATCGTCAGCAAGGGACTTTATAACCTTTAAAACCTCGTTGGTTATCTCTGGGTCAAGAGCTGATGTTGGCTCGTCAAACAGCATAATTTCAGGGTTTAGTGCCAGTGCTCTGCAGATAGCCACTCGCTGTTGCTGACCGCCTGAAAGCTGACAAGGATAGCTGTCATATTTCTCCCCAAGACCTGCGCTATTTAAAAGTCTCTTTGCGTTTTCTTCAATTTCACGGTAAATCTCCGCTTTATTTTGCTTGAAATCTTCACGTTCCTTTGCCAAAAGCTTTGGCGCAAGAGTTACATTTTCCAAGGCACTATACTGTGGGAACAGGTTAAAGGACTGGAACACGAACCCGAAATTCAGTTGCTTTTTACGGATTTCCTCGTTTGACATTTTCTTGTGTTCTTCGCCGTCAAAAATGACTTCACCGTTTAAAACAATCTGGCCCTTGTCCGCTTTTTCAAGGAAGTTTATACAACGCAAAAGTGTTGTTTTTCCGCTTCCTGATGAGCCAATAATAGACACAACTTCGCCCTTTTCCATTTTAAAGGATACATCTTTCAAAACCTCGGTTTTGCCGAAGTTTTTCTTTATATTTTTAACTTCTAAAATTGCCACTTATAGCACCCCCTTAACCCTTATAATAATCAAGTTTCTTTTCTAGGTGGTTGAAAATCAGGGTTAAAATTCCGCAAAGTGCAAGATAGAATACGCCTGAATAGAAAAGTGGCCACAGGATATGCTCTGAGTTCATCATTCTTTTTGCATTCCAGGTTATTTCGTAAATCATAATTGTGTTTGCAAGGGATGTATCCTTAACAAGAGTTAAAAATTCATTTCCCATTGGTGGAATAATTCTTTTTATAACCTGCAAAAGAACAACCTTAAAGAATACCTGTGTTTTGGTAAGTCCCAAAACTGCGCCTGCTTCATACTGGCCCTTTGGTATGCTTTCAATACCGCCACGGAAAATTTCTGCAAAATAGCAGGCGTAGTTCAAAACGAACGCTATTATTACCGCAACGAACATATTCATGCCACGGATTCCCAAAAGTCCCGGTCCTAAACCGAAAACGATAAGCTGAAGCATAAGGGGTGTTCCTCTTATAATCCAGATAAGAGTTTTCACCGGATATTTAATTACCTTGAATTTACTCATTGAGCCAAGGGATATTAAAAGTCCTAACGGAAGCGCCATAATAAGTGTTAAGGAAAAAATTTTAAGCGTTGTTCCAAGACCTTCCAAAAGGCTCATGGTTACCTTTGTAAATAATTGCATAGTTCACCTTTTTAAATGTATTTAAACCCACCAAAAAGGCAGATAAAAATCTGCCTTTTCGATATGTAATGTTTAGACTTTTTAAGTTAAATTAGAATGCAAGGTTAAGCTCGTACTTTTCAGCAAGTGCATCAAGTGTACCATCTGCTACTAGCTCGTCAATAGCGCCGTTGATTGCATCTAAAAGTTCAGCATCGTCAAGTCTTACGCCGATACCATATTCTTCTGTTGTAAGCTCTACTGCGTAGCCAAGCTTATCATAGCTTGTGCCTTCTGCTGTTGAAGCCTTTGCCATTGTGATGTCGATTACACAAGCATCAGCCTGACCGCCTGCAACTGCCAAAAGTGCATCAGTTTGAGCAGCAACCGGTGTGTAGTTTGCATCTAAGCCATTGTCCTTAATTGCAGTTTCACCAGCTGAACCTGCTTCTGCAGCAAACTTTAGTGCCTTCATGCTTTCAGCGTCAGGATAGTTAGCTAATGCATCCTTTGCCATTACAACAACCTGAGCGTTCTTAACGTATGCCTTTGAAACTGCACAGTTTGCCTTAACTTCGTCAGAAATTGTCATACCGTTCCAGATACAGTCGATCTGACCAGCGTCAAGTGTTGGGAACTTTGTATCCCAGTTGATTTCAATGAATGTAGGTGTCTTACCAAGTTTTGCACAAACAGCTTCTGCAAATTCTGTATCAAAGCCTGTAAGCTTTCCTGCATCGTCAAGATAGTTCATCGGCTCATAAATTGTGTAACCGATTAAAAGTTCGTCTGTCTTCTGTTCTCCGCAACCAGCCATTGCAAATAGCATAACTGCTGCCATTAAAAGTGCTAATAATTTTTTCATTTTTCATTTCTCCTTTTCGGGCTCAAATTTTTAGTATGGACTTATTGTACCACATCACTTTAGCGTTGTAAAGCGGTAATTCGATAAAATATTTATTTTTGTGTATCTTAGACAAAAAAAGAGAATGTCTTTTAGACACTCTCAACATTTTTTAGTAGGATTTGTTCATCCACATAAGGTTTCACGGCGCATTTTAAGTCAATAGGCATTACTTTTTCTTTTGAAATCCGCTCTAAAAACATCTTTGTTTCACCTTTTGTGAAAAACAAATCAGGAATACTTTTTTTCTCACGCATAATACGTCCGCTTTTTGCCATTACCTCTTTTTCCACCAAAACTCCGTATATCTTAAGGTCACAGTATTCTTCGCTTATGTTTCCTTCTAATAAATAATATGTAAGAGTTATTCTGTTCGGGGTATCCTTCATAATCTCTATGCGTTTAAAAAATTCTTTCTCCAAAGCTTTTTCCTCCCTTTTTCTTCCTGCATTTAGAGTATAATATAAACCCACAGCTAAGTCCAGCAAATTCCATCGCAAAAACCGCTTGGTTGTGCGGTTTTTCGACATTTTGCCTGTCGGTTTTTGAGATACCTTTTCTAAAAAGAGAGTTTCTCGGCGAATATTCCCGATATTTTTTAACAAAAAAATACTGCCACTTTCGTAGCAGTATGATTTTTATCTTACGCTTCAACAGGAGCGCCTACAGGACATGTACCTGCGCAAGCACCACAATCGATACAAGCATCAGCGTCAATAACGTATGTTGCATCGCCTTCTGTGATAGCGCTTACTGGACATTCGTCTGCACAAGCACCGCAGTTAATGCATTCTTCTGTAATTTTGTATGCCATTTCTCGCACCTCCTTATTTTGTTGGTATTATAATATCACACTTTTTTTTAATCTTCAAGTGCTTTTAACATTTCTTCTTCATTTTTTTCGATTTCAGGCTGATTTTTTCCTTTTTTAAGGATTTTAAGATCAGCTACGTTATACTCTGAAACGGCATTTTCACGGTCACCTTCAAGGCGTACCTTTACAAGACCCTTTAGCATCTCAACATATTCTACCGTGCCTTTTCCATCAGGGGTCTGAACCAAAGCACCCTGTCTTGGAGTTACCTTCAAAAGTTCTTCATAGGTCTCCTGTTCAAACTTCAAACAGCACATAAGTCTTCCGCAAGTACCCGAAATCTTGGTTGGGTTTAATGAAAGGCCCTGTTCCTTTGCCATCTTGATTGAAACAGGCATAAATTCGCCTAAAAACTTTGAACAGCAAAGTTCTCTTCCGCAAATGCCGATGCTTCCAACCATTTTAGATTCGTCACGAATACCAATCTGGCGAAGCTCAATGCGGACACGAAAACGTGTTGCCAAGTCCTTTACAAGTTCACGGAAATCCACTCTGCCATCAGATGTGAAGTAGAAAAGCACCTTTGTCCTGTCAAAAGTGTATTCGGTTTCAACAAGCTTCATATCAAGTCCGTGTTGTTTAATCATCTCAAGACAAATATCAAAGGCTTCTTTTTCCTTTTCCTTGTTTTCTTGGACTCTTTTTATATCTTCTTCTGTGGCGATGCGGATAACGTCTTTTAGCGGTTTTGTTAAAGATTCAGGTGAAATTTCCTTAATTCCCACGCAAATCTCGCCCATTTCAATACCGCGGGCAGTTTCAACAATTACCTTATCGCCTTTTTTTATATCATGGCCTGCAGGATTGAAATGATAAATCTTACCCGCAGACTTAAATCTTACTCCAACTATTTTTGTCATAGTCATACTCCTTTTTATATCTAAAAGGTCTTAAACCTTACGCCTAATAATTATAGTATATTTTCGTGTCGGTGTCAAGTGCGATAAAAAAACAGGCATAGTGTGTGACTATGCCTGTAATCCATATAAAATTAACATTCCTTAACTTCAAACTTGTCGTTTGACTCAATTGTGATTTCATAAGTCTTTCCGCGGAATGTTCTCTTAACCTTTGCAGGAAGCATTTCCTTTGGAAGACAAGGTTTAACTTCAAGCCCGTTCCAAGTTGGCTTTATACCGAACATATACTGTGTTACCGCAATATACATCCAAGCAGCAGTTCCTGATAGCCAGCTCATATTTGCAAGACCGAATTTATCATTGTCAGGTCCGAAAATATTTGAGCTGTAAATATAAGGCTCTGCTCTATATCTCCATTCTCCTGCTACTTTTTGTGCAACCATTGGAAGAAGCTGATGGTAATACTTATATGCCTGCTCCGGACGCCCTAACATACATTCTGCAATAATTGCCCATGTATTTGAGTGACAGAAAATACCTGCGTTTTCGCTGCAGCCCTTGTTGTATTCCATAAGCGGATCTTCCTTTGAAGGATAATCTACTACAGGTGGGTGTACTTTCTTAATTCCAAGCGGTGAATCAAGATATTTCTTCACGCTGTCCATTGCCTTATATCCCTTATCACCCTCACACATTCCTGAGAAAACTGCCCAGCTCTGTGCATTAAGCCATATCTTTGCCTGTGGTTCCTTGTCTGAGCCGATAAACAAACCGTCGTCGTTGATAGCTCTGATATACCACTCGCCATCCCAAGCAATAGTATTGATACGCTTTTTCTGGTCTTCGTAAAGGTCAAGATACTTTTTGCTGTCTTCGCCACGAAGCTCTGCAAGCTCTGCAATCTGCTTTAGAACTGTACCAAACTGCATTGAAGTCCAGATACTTTCGCCTTTACCCTTTCGGCATATCTTAAGCATTGCATCATTCCAGTCGGATCTGAACATAAGCGGGAATCCGCGTTCACCACGGTTATTCTCAGTAAATTCAATAGCTTTCTTAAGGTGTTCCCAAACAGTACCTTCTCCGCCGTCATAGAATTCCACAACTTCGTCAAGATAATCAAGCTTACCCTCTTCAATTACGATATGGTATGCAGTCATAATCAGCCAGAGGTGATTATCGCTTCGGATACTGTCATACGGAGGAAGGTTTTCAATCGGGTAGCAGTGATGGTTTGTGTGACCATCATTATACTGCTGAGCAAGTATCAGATTAAGCTTGTCTTTTGCTTTTCTTAAATCGAAAGGAACCGTTGCAAGAATGTCCTGCGCTGTGTCACGGACACCCACACCACGAGATGTACCTGTTGTATAATAGCTTATATCTCTTGAGAACAGGTAGTTTCTCTGTGCCTGATACGGATTCCAGATGTTTATCATTGTTTCGGCATCTTTGTCAGGAATTTCGCATCTGAATTTTGACAAATAGTCTTCCCATTCGTCCCTAAGTGCATCAAAAGACTTCTGAACAAAACCTTTTTCGCTACTTTCTGAAACAGCTCGTTCAATTTCTTCTTCTGTCATTTCTGTACCAAAGAAAATATTGATTTCCTTTTCTTCACCTGCTTTTAAGTCAACATCAATCTGGAACGCAAAGCAAGGGTCACCGCCAAACAGTACTGAATTTGCACATTTTCCGTTTTCAACACCGACTGGGTTTTCTTCACTTCTGTATGTGCCCACAAATTCGTCTCTGTCGCAATCAAATGCAGTTATTTTTGCATCTGTACCAAAATATACAAGCGGAGTTTCCTCCATCTTCGGATGTCCAGGGCATTTGCACTTATATACTAATATGTCACCCCTGTTATAGCATCTTAAATGATGCTTAAGGTTGCCCTGCCACTGAAATTCGCGGACAGCTTCCATCATAGAAAGCTCAACATACGGAAAAACTGTTATTTTCTTGTCTTCCTTTGATGATAGCTTCAAATTCCAGATAAGAGAATTTTTATATTTTCCTACGAAGTACACACATGATGCTGAAACTCCGTTCTTTTCTGCATCAAAACGGGTATATCCCATACCGTGTGTGGAAGTCCATTTTTCAGGTCTTGAGTGGCATGGCTCATTAGTCGGGCACCAGATATCCTCGCCGTCCTTTATATATGTATAAAATCCACTTCTGTCTGTTGGCAGATTGTAAAATCTATAATGGTTGAGTCTCCAGATTTTCGGTGATCTGTAAAAAGAAACAGCGCCACCTGCCTGAGACATCATAACGTGAAATGTTCCGTTAGAAAGATAGTTCATCCAAGGTGTTGGGGTATTATACCTTGAAAATGTTATCTCCTTTTTCTCGTTGTTAAACTGATACATTTGTTAGTTCCTCCTAAGTGTATACTTTCTATTTGTAATTGTAGTTTATTACCAAAATTTTGTCAACACATTTCTTCAATTCCTTTCAAAGAAAATCTTAAAAAAAGTAATTGCAATATGCGGAAAAATGTTATATAATGTAAAAGTAAATTTTGCAGAGTAGAATGCTATGCGTAAAGTGCCTGTATGAACGGGGAGTTGTCATACGGACGAAAAGCCTTTCGGCTTGCGGTACAGCCTTCGCATCCCGCTGCCAAAAGAGAGGAAATTACAGCACCTCTGTTTTAGTAGCT
>JAFUJN010000123.1 GCA_017468095.1 Clostridia bacterium | reverse complement strand
TCCTTCTTACGGTCTACTAAGAAAATGAAGCCATCTTCGTCTTCCTGTGCCATATCTCCTGTAAATAGCCAACCATCTGCCAAAACTTCTTCTGTTGCTTTTTCGTCCTTATAGTAGCAGTTCATAACGCCAGGGCCCTTTACTGCAAGTTCACCAACTTCGCCACGAGCCACTTCATTTCTGTTCTCGTCAACAATCTTTGTTTCCCAGCCATAGCCTGCTTTACCGATCGCACCAACCTTAGGTACGTTTTCAACGCCAAGATGAACACATCCAGGTCCTATTGATTCAGAAAGACCATAGTTTGTATCGTATTTATGATTAGGGAACACCTTTAACCAACGGTTAATAAGACTTGGAGGTACAGGCTGTGCACCAATATGCATAAGTCTCCACTGGTCAAGCTTGTACTGAGATAAATCAATATCACCAGAATCGATTGCGTCAAGGATTTCCTGTGCCCAAGGTACCAATAGCCAAACGATTGTACATTTTTCGTCGGATACTGCCTTTAAAATCCATTCAGGCTTAACGCCCTTTAAAAGTACAGCCTTACTACCAACTAAAAAGCTTCCGAACCAGTGCATTTTTGCACCTGTATGATAAAGCGGTGGGATGCATAGGAAAACATCTTCCTTTGTCTGTGAATGGTGGTTCTGCTCTGTCATAGCAGCGTGCATAAGGCTTTCGTGGTTATGTATAATAGCCTTTGGGAAGCCAGTTGTTCCTGAAGAGAAGTAGATAGCTGCTTCATCTTCGTCTTTTAGCTTAATATCAGGTGCGTGTGAAGAACAATATGTAACAAGTCTATCATAGCTTTCTGCAAATGATGGACAGTCTTCACCAGCATAAAACCACATTTTAACTTTTGGAATTCTGTCACAGATTTCTTCAATACGACCTGTAAATTCAGGGCCAAAGATAATTGCATCAGAATCAGAAAGCTTAAGGCAGTATTTAATTTCATCTGCTGTATATCTGTAGTTTAGCGGAACAGCCAAAGCTCCTGTTTTTAGAATACCAAAGTATATTGGAAGCCACTCGATGCAGTTCATTAAAAGAATGGCAACCTTGTCACCCTTTTTAATTCCTCTTGAAAGAAGTAGGTTTGCAAATCGATTAGCTTTTTTATTAAATTCGCTCCAAGTAATCTCTTCTTTATAGTCACCGTGAGGTTTTGCTTCGATAAGAGAATACTCACGCCAAGTGGTGCGGGTTTGGTTTTCAAGTTTTGGGTTGATTTCTACCAATGCAACGTCGTTAGGGTAGAAGTCAGAATTTTTCTTAAGAATTTCTGTAATAGGCATCTCTATTTCTCCTTTTTATAAATGCGCAGTAATATAAAAAATCCTCTGCATATAACAGAGGGCGAAAAAATCCGCGTTACTGCCGTGGAATTTTGCGAAAATCGCATATAAATATTAAAAAAAATACTTACATATTAGTATATATACAAATGCGTTGAAAGTCAAGAGTTTTTGTCGAAAAACTGACGAAATGAATACTAAAAATGCAAAAAAAATTTCATTTTAAAATAAAATATTTAAAAAACTTATTGACAAATAAACTCGGATATGTTATATTAATTAAAAATTTTAAACGCTGAGATGCGGAATAGTAAACAAAATACTTTCGCCTTGAGAGAGATGTCGGTTGGTGCGAGACATTGGGAGAGATTTGTTGAACTCACCGCGGAGTGGCTGCCGTGAACTATTAGTAAGGTCAGACGGGAACTCCCGTAACAGAGTTGAGATGTGTTAGCATCTAAAGTGCATCCTTTTGGATGAAAAAGAGTGGTACCGCGGAAACGATGTAGTTAACGTTTTCGTCTCTTTGAATTGGCAATGAGACGGGAACGTTTTTTTGTCGGTAAAAATCCTATTATATTTATTTTGAAAGGAGTTTTCAAAAATGAGAACAATCAATGTTACAGATGTTACGCTTAAAAAACTTTCAGAGGACCGCACAATTTCACTACTTTTCCGCGAAAAGTCAGCAATTGCGAATTGTGCAGATGCAATCGGTGTAGATGCAATTGAATTACCAATTATAAAAAATCTTCGTGAAGATACAATTATCTATAAGACTATTGCACAGAATGTTCAAAATGCAGTTCTTGCAATTCCGGTTGGATTTAACAAAGAAGATATAGCGGCTGCTTGGGAGTGCATCAAGGATGCCAAAAAACCACGCATCCAGGTAGAACTTCCTGTTTCAACAATTCAGATGGAATATACATACCATGTAAAACAGGGAGTTATGCTTGAAAAAATCTCAGAGCTTATTAAAGAAGCTAAAACATATTGCGCAGATGTAGAATTTTCTGCACTTGATGCAACAAGGGCAGATATTCAATTTCTTATTGATGCTGTAAAAGAAGCAGAGGCAAATGGTGTAAGTATTGTAACCCTTTGTGATGATGCAGGTGTATCTACACCCGAACAGATTGCAGATTTAGTTGCAAAGATTAAAGAGGCAGTTAATGTTCCTGTTTATGTTCAGGTTTCTGATCGTATAAATATGGGAGTTGCATCGGCTATTGCTGTTATTTCAAAAGGTGCAGATGGCATTAAATGTGCAATGGCAGGTAAAGATATTCTATTAACAGGAGAAATCTCTGATACAATGAGTGCTTGCGGTTCTCAAATTGACGCTGCTATTGAGCTAAATACTACAAAAATTCATACAAGTATTGATGATTTACTCTCTAATATAAAGCACGAAAGCTATGAAAACGAAGAAAATGTCAGCAAAAAGAAAAAGATATTACTTGATTCAGATTCTTCTATGGCACAAGTTGCAGAAGCAACTCAAATATTAGGATATGAGCTTTCTGATTCTGACATTGGAAATGTATATAAGGCACTTATACAGGTGTGTGAAAAAAGAGGTGCAGTAAGTTCAAAAGAGTTTGAAGCTTTGATCGCAAGCTCTGCTATGCAAGCTCCTTCAACTTATCACTTTGAAACATACACAACAACATCCAGCAATGTGGCAAGCTCAATGTCACAGGTTACACTTAAATGCAATGATGAAATTATTTGTGGCGTCAGCGAAGGTGATGGCCCGATTGATTCTGCATTCCGTGCAATTGAACAATGTATTGGTCATCACTATGAGCTTGATGACTTCCAGGTTCAATCTGTAACAGAAGGTAAGGAAGCATTAGGATCCGCTCTTGTAAGACTTCGCAACAACGGAAAACTTTATTCCGGAAATGGAACATCAACCGACATTATTGCTGCAAGTATCAGAGCATATGTTAATGCTCTAAACAAGATTGTTTTCGAGGAGGCGTAATATGAAAATAGTATTTTCGACTAAGAATGTAAGTCGTGCAAATTTTCTTGACACATGCCGTTATGCCTTTGAATACGGGTTTCAGGGATTTGAAATTTATGATGCAATAAAAGAAAGAAATTCCCACTATGACAGCATATTAAGACGAGACAGAGTTGCTGATGCAAAAAGAAAGCTTGTTAACAGAAACCTTGCAGTTTATGCACTACGTATGCCTGAAAGCATCGATAATGAAAGTACAACTCCTGAAATGGTTTTAAAATATGTCGATATGGAT
>JAFUJN010000122.1 GCA_017468095.1 Clostridia bacterium | reverse complement strand
TGGGATATATCATAAACGGCGTTGAACACAGCGCATACGTCTATAAGACATACAACCATAAGTATAAGCAGTATGGCTATCGTTATGGTTATGGTTATGGCTACGGATATGGCGAAAAGTCTTATTCCTATGGTGATAAAGAGCCAAAGAAAAAAGAAACAAAGAAAAAGTAATTAAAAGCATTGCGATGGCAATGCTTTTTTGTTGGGGTAAACTATTGAAAATTGTAGGGGAGGGTCTCTGTGCCCTCCCGTATTCGGCAGGAGCAAGCCCCTGCCCTATACCTGCAAAATGGAAATTTTATTGACATGAATCTTTCTTCGTGATAATATTAATTTAACAAAAATAGGAGATTTTATATTACCAGATGAAAAGACAGGATTTTGCATATATAAAGCTATACGAAAAAATCAGGGAAGAAATCACCCGCGGTGCATACAAGTACGGTGACAAGCTTCCGTCAAAGCGCACACTTTCCGAAGAAACCGGCACAAGTGTTATTACGGTGCAACACACATATGATATTCTTGCGGATGAGGGATATATTGAAGCACGAGAGAGACGCGGGTATTTTGTTATTTTTAATGACAAGGACACTTTCCCTGTGCCACATCGTGATTTTACTGAATCCACACACGAACACCACGCTTTTTCCGAAGATTTTCCGTTCTCGGTGTTTTCCAAAACGGTACGCCGTGTGCTTTTGGATTATGGCGATATGCTTTTGGAAAAATCTCATCCCTTTGGTATTTTTGAGTTAAGGCAGGCAATTTCAAACTATCTTGCCCGAAGCCGTGATATATATGCGCCGCCCGAAAACATCTTAATCGGTGCCGGAGCAGAGTATTTTTACTCCCTGTTGGTTCAGGTTTTGGGGCGTGACACCCTTTTTGCGTTAGAAGACCCGTCCTATGAAAAAATCCGTAAAGTGTATGAAGCAAACGGCGCTAAATGTGATATGCTTAAAATGGGAAGCGACGGGATTTTGTCAGGGGAGCTTGACAGAACAGGCGCAAAGGTGTTGCATATAACGCCATTTAACAGTTTCCCAAGCGGAATTACCGCAACGGCATCAAAACGCCGTGAGTATATAAGATGGGCGACGGGAAATGACGCCATTATTATTGAAGACGATTTTGACTCGGAGTTTTCGGGACTTACCAAGCGTGAAGATACGGTTTTTTCGCTTGCAGACAGCGGAAATGTTATTTATATGAACACATTTTCAAAAACTATTGCGCCGTCAATTCGTATGGGGTATATTGTAATCCCTGATAGGCTTATGCCACTTTTCGCTGAAAAGGCAGGATTTTATTCCTGCACAGTGTCCGCTTTAGAACAGCTTGTAGTGGCAGAATTTATTGCATCAGGTGATTTTGAACGCCACCTAAATCGCACACGCCGAAAAAGAAGAGCTATGAAATAAGAACAGGAGATAAGCCTGTTCTTTTTTTGTGTTATATATGTACTTTTGTTTGCCCAAAAGTACCAAAAGGCACACAAGGGTGACCCTTGTGTATCCCCTATGTAGTGGCTCGGACAGTATCAAATCTTCAAAACCAAGGTTTTGAAGTATTTGACAACTCGCCCCAACTGCTCAAACAGGGCGTGCCAAAGAACACTCGTGCTCTCACAAGCTCGGCACGCCGCTATCGCGTCAAGATTTATGCGCGAAACAGGGAAGTTCGTCTGCGCTTTGATTTTGAGAAAGGCTTCCCCTTGAGGGGAGGCTCCGCCGTAGGCGGTGGTGAGGTGTAGCCACTTGTGGCGTTTGTTTTTCCACCTCATCCGTCAGCTATCGCTGACACCTTCCCCACAAGGGGAAGGCTTTTTTAATTGTTTTTTGCGTTTCGCACAGCATTTGCTATGCATACAACAATGCCGTTGTTACATATAATTGTATTGCAGAGGTGATTGTATGAAAAAATTTAAGATTCCTTCTATTCCTCCAACTACAAATAAGTGTATAAGATTTCCAAATGATATAATTGACAGAGTTGAAAAGGCAATTACAGGAAAGAACTGTACTTTTACTGCTTTTGTTGTAGAAGCGGTTCGGGTTGCGTTGGAAAATATTGAAGAAGATAAATAAAAATACCAAAGGCGGCACAAAACCTGTGTCGCCTTTGGCTTAGGAAGTACATAAAAAATGAAAAAGAAAATTTTTAATTAGTGGTTGGTTTATCTTCCAACAGCTCTACCTTAACGTCGGCAAGCTCGCCGTTTCGAATAAGTGTCAAGGTAATATAATCTCCAGGAGATTTCTTCTCCTTGATTTCGTTTAGGGCATTAACGGTGTTAACAACAATGCCGTCTGCCTTTACGATGAAGTCGCCTGCCTTGATTCCAGCCTTATCGGCACCGCTATCAGGTTCTACCGAATAAACTGTAAGGCCGTTTCGTGACTCGGTTGCTGTAATTCCGATACGTGTTCTTCCTGAAACGTATCCAGAATTCATAAGGTCATCAATAATTGGTTTTGCTTCGCTCATTGCAATGGCAAAGCCAATGCCTTCAACGCCTGATTGTGACATCTTGATTGAGTTAATACCGATAACTTCGCCGTATTTGTTAACCAAAGCACCGCCTGAGTTACCAGGGTTAATTGCCGCATCGGTCTGGATAAGGTTATATGTTCTGTTATCCACAGTCATTTTACGGTTAACGGCACTTATAACGCCGGCTGTAACCGTTCCTGCAAGCTCCTGACCCAAAGGGTTACCGATTGCAACGGCAAGGTCGCCTACTTCCGCAAGGTTTGAGTCGCCAAGAGTTGCCGGTGTAAGACCTGTTGCGTTTATTTTTAAAACTGCAAGGTCGGTTTTTTCGTCTGCACCAACAAGGGTTGCCTTGTGTTCTTCGCCGGAGTTTAGAACGATTGAAATTTCAGTAGCATCAGCGATAACGTGCTGATTTGTTACAATATATCCATCCCCGCTGATAATGATGCCTGAGCCTGAGCCCTGCTCTACCATTTCACCCTCGGCAGGATTCTGATAGTAATAATATCTGCCTGAGAACGGGTCATAGAACTTTTGTGGCTGAACTTTTGCCTTATTTATAACGCCAACACATGACGGGCCAAGCTTTTTCGCAATCTGGTTCACCGTCAGTTCACCGCCTGAATGTGTAGTAACAAGGGTTACTCCCGTATCATTGGTTCCTGATGTGGCAACAGTCTGCCCACCTTGTGAGCTTAAATATGCATATCCGCCGATTCCAACAGCACCGGCTGTTATTACGCTTGCCAAAACCGCAGATACTATACAAGGTATAAATGGTTTAAGTCTGCTTGGCTTTTTGGCTTTCTGCTCATATATTATCATCTCGGTTGAGTCTGTATATGGATATTTTCGCATAAAATTTACCTCCGTGGTTTATTTTGCCTCTAATTGATATTATAATCATAACACAGACATTTTACAACAGTATTAACGAAAATTTAATTTACTTTATATTTTTTATGAATAATCTGTTAACAAAACCCAATTTTTCTAAAAGGAGACATTAAAATGGAAACAAAATTCAAGCAGATACGAAAAGATGCCGGTATTTCGCAGGATACCCTTGCAAGAGAGCTTGGGGTATCAAAGTCCTGCATATCCGCTTGGGAAAACGGAACGCGTCACCCCGGTGGCGAGCATCTTCTTTCCTATATTAAATTGTTTAATCTTGATGCGGACTTCTTTGATGATGGTCTTCCTAAAAAATCAAACGCCCAAAAATGCTTTGATATGACCATCCTAAACGCCAAAGGCGCAAAAAAGATGTATGATTATTACCTTTCTTTAATTGAAAATGAGGAATATTTAAAAAAGTCTTGACAAGCCTATTCAAATGGTATATAATGTTAGGGCTTGTGAGAACAAGCAAAATCCTTGCCCAAGGGATAGGAACTTGGGACATAAGTCCATAAGGAGGTGCGAAAATGGCTGAAAAACTAATCTACAGCTATGAAACAATTTTTATCATTGATGCTGCTTTGGAAGAAGACGCAGTAAATGCTCTAAAGGAAAAATTCACAAACCTCATCGCAAAGAACGGAACAGTTGAGTCTGTTGATGAATGGGGTAAGAGAAGATTTGCTTACGAGATTGATGATAAAACAGAAGGATACTATGTACTAGTTAACTTCACATCTGACGGAGATTTCCCGAAGGAGCTTGACAGACAGTACAGAATTACAGACGGTATCCTAAGAACAATCATCATTCGTAAAGACGCGTAATGAGGTAAAAAATTATGAATAAAGTAATTTTAATGGGAAGATTAACCCGTGACCCTGAAATGCGTCAGACTCAGAACGGAGTCGCTGTTTGCAGCTTTTCTATTGCAGTAAATCGTCGCTTTGCAAAAGAAGGTCAGCAGAATGCAGATTTTATTAACTGTACTGCTTGGCGTCAGCAGGCTGAATTTATTTGCAAGTATTTTGCAAAAGGTGCTATGATTTCCGTTGTGGGTAACCTGCAGTCACGTTCTTGGGAAAACCAAGAGGGTAAAAGACAGTACGCAACAGACGTTGTTGTTGATGAAGTTTACTTCACAGGATCCAAGTCTGAATCTCACACATCTACAGACGGTGGCTTTGCTCCGCAGGAAAAAGACCCGTTTGCTGATATCGATACTATGGGATTTCAGGCAATTGACGGCTCAGAAGATGATTTGCCGTTCTAAATGATAAAAATTGATAGGAGGATATAGCTATGTCAGAAAAGACAGAGAGACCTTTCAAGGCAAAACGCGCTAAGAAAAAGGTTTGCGTTTTCTGTGTTGATAAGGTAGAACACATTGATTATAAAGATACCGCAAAGCTTAGAAGATATGTTACAGAACGTGGCAAGATCGTTCCAAGAAGAATCAGCGGTACTTGCGCTAAGCATCAGAGACAGCTTACAACAGCTATTAAAAGAGCAAGACAGATTGCACTTTTACCTTTCGTTGCTGAATAATTTAAAAAAATGTCCGCAAAGAGAAATCTCTTTGCGGATTTTTTTGTGCTTATTTTGTGCTATAAAATGTAGGGGCGATTTCTGCGAATCGCCCGCGGGACATTCGTGAATGTCCCCTACGGTTTTTGGGGTTATTTATCGGGTATCGTAGGGGCGGGGTTCCATCCCCGCCCGTTTTCGGGAGGGCACAGAGACCCTCCCCTACAATATTTTTTAATGGATTCTTTAGCTTCTGCTTTTTCGTACAACCTTTCTCACGGTAAGAACTTGACTTGGCGCAACCGAGAACTCATCAATGCCCATCTTCAAAAATCTCGGGATAAGCATCTCATCTGCTCCCATTTCACCGCAAATTCCAACCCAAATGCCCGCTTTATGCCCATTTTCAATGACCATTTCAATACTGCGGAGAATGGCTTCGTGATGCGGGTCAATAAATTCCGCCACCTTTTCGTTCTGCCTGTCACAAGCCAGCATATACTGGGACAAATCGTTTGTCCCGATTGAGAAAAAGTCCACTTCCTTTGCCAGAATATCCGAAATCATCACCGCCGCAGGTGTTTCTATCATAATTCCAAGGCTTATTTCTTGGGAAAATGGGATATTCGCCGCCAAAAGCTCTTCCTTTGCTTCCGAAATCACTTCTTTTGCCCGTATTATTTCGTCACGCGACACAATCATGGGTAGCATTATGGCCACATTTCCAAACGCCGACGCTCGAAGAATTGCCCGAAGCTGGGTTTTGAAAATATCCCGCCTGTCAAGGCAAATCCTGATAGCTCTCATTCCCATTGCGGGGTTTTCTTCTTCGGGGAGACCAAAATAATCAATCTTTTTATCCGCACCGATGTCCATTGTGCGTATGATGACAAGCTTGTCGCCCATACCCTCGGCAACCGTCTTATAGGCTTCAAACTGCACATCTTCTGACGGAAAATCCTTGCTTTCAAGGTACAAAAACTCGCTCCTGAAAAGCCCGATACCCTCTGCATCGTTTAAAACCGCCGCACCCAAATCTCCCGATGAGCC
The DNA here is from genome assembly GCA_017468095.1 of Clostridia bacterium. Taxonomy (GTDB): domain Bacteria; phylum Bacillota; class Clostridia; order UBA1381; family UBA1381; genus UBA1738. Next base: position 4,365 of record JAFUJN010000122.1, on the reverse strand, counting down.
GATATTTGCATAAAGGCGGATTTTTCTGCCGTCCAAAGTTTCCGTCGGCTTGCTTTTAAGCTCCGCCAAAAGCTCCTTTTGCATATCCTTTTTCCGCTTTTTCTCGGTTAACTCTTCAATAACTTCCCGCGTCGGCTCTACATACACAACGCCCGTGTAGCCATCCACCACCGCAGGCTTTCCGTCAAGCTCCTTGCCGATTTCCCTATGCAGACCGATTACGGCAGGAATTGACAAAGACCGTGCCAAAATAGCCGTGTGGGATGCACTGCTTCCACGGCTTGTTACAAAGGCGGTTATTTTTGTCTTATCCATCTGCAAAGTTTCGCTTGGCGCTAAGTCTTCCGCAAAAATTATCAGATTTTTCTCGCCATCACCGATATTCTGGGTGGCTTCCCCTGACAAAATGCGGATAATCCTGTCCGAAATATCCACCACATCGGCGGCTCTTGCCTGCATATAGGCATCTTCCATTTCGGAAAACATTTTTGAAAAGGTTTCCGCCGTCTGCAAAACCGCCGTTTCCGCATTTATCATTTGCTTTGCTATGATATTTTCCACCGATTCGTTATAATCTATATCTTCCAGCATCATTTTGTGTATGGAAAAAATCTGGGCTTCTGCTTCGCCGATTTCGCGGGTTGCCTTATAGTAAAGGCTTTCAAGCTCGGCGGTTGCCAAAGCTCTTGCCTGTTCATACCGCTTTATTTCTTCTTCCGCATCTGCAATATGACGGCGCTTTACCGCCATACCGCCTTTATCATAAATCCACACTTTCCCAAAGCCTATCCCCGCCGAAACAGGCTTTCCGCTGAATGTTATCATATATCTCTCCTATAAATTGTTCTTCAAAAAGCTTTCAAGTTCGGCACAGGCTTCATCTTCGTCCGCTCCCGAAACGGTAACCCTGATAGTATCACCCTGTTTAACTCCCAAAGACATCAGGGCAAATATCCTTTTCATATCCGCACTTTTTTCGCCGTTATACATAATGGTTTCGGAAGAAAATTCTCCTGCTTTTTTAACCAAAAGCCCTGCGGGTCTTGCGTGAATTCCCAGCTCGTCGCAAATTTTATAAGTAAATTCTTTCATATATATACTTCCTTTCGCTAAAATATATTTTTATTGTGGTCAAAATTTCCCTTTTTATTCCGCTTTTCCAATTTCTCGAAATTGACAAACCACCTAAAGTATATTATAATGTAGGTATATTAAACTAGGGAGGACTGGGGCAATGTACGAAATAGTTAACAAAATTTGTTTAAATCCTACCGTTACACGTATGGATATTTTAGCTCCGCTTGTTGCAAAAAAGGCAGAACCGGGGCAGTTTATAATACTAAGGGTGGACGATGAAGGCGAAAGAATTCCGCTGACTGTTGCAGATTATGACCGCGATGCCGGCACTGTAACAATTATTTTCCAGATTGTTGGTGCTACAACCGAAGCACTAAACCGCAAGGAAAAGGGGGATTTTATTGCGGATTTCGTTGGACCTTTAGGCAAAAAGACTCACACAGACGGCCTTAAAAAAGTAGCAGTTGTTGGCGGTGGCGTTGGATGCGCTATTGCATACCCTGTTGCGAAAAAGCTACACGAAATCGGATGCGAAGTTCATTCAATTATCGGTTTTAGAAATAAAGATTTGGTAATTTTGGAAGAAGAGTTCAAAAATGCATCAACTCTTTTAAAGGTTATGACAGATGACGGCTCACACGGCGAAAAGGGTCTTGTTACCGACGCTTTGGAAGCTTTAATCAAAGACGGAAACCAGTATGATGAAGTTATCGTTATCGGGCCACTTATTATGATGAAGTTTGTCAGCCTTTTAACCAAAAAGTATGACATCAAGACAGTTGTTAGCATGAACCCGATTATGATTGACGGAACAGGAATGTGTGGCGGATGCCGTGTTACTGTTGGCGGCAAAATGAAGTTTGCCTGCATTGACGGTCCTGAATTTGACGGTCATGAAGTAGATTTTGACGATGCAATGGAAAGAGCATCTATGTATAAAGATTTTGAAAGACGAGCACACGATGCCGAGTGCAACTTATTTAAGGGGGTGCAGAATAATGGCTAATATGTCACTTACAAAAAATCCTATGCCGGCACAAGAGCCGGAGATAAGATGCAAAAACTTCCTTGAAGTTGCTCTTGGCTATTCAGAAGAAACCGCAATAGACGAGGCTAAACGTTGTCTTTCTTGTAAAAACAAGCCTTGCGTTGCAGGTTGCCCTGTTGGAATTGATATTCCCGGCTTTATCGAAAAGGTTGCAGATGGCGAATTTGAAGAAGCTTATGAAATTCTATCCGCATCTACCTGTCTTCCTGCAGTTTGTGGCCGTGTTTGTCCGCAGGAAAGCCAGTGCGAAGGAAAATGTGTTCGCGGAATTAAGGGTGAAAGCGTTGCAATCGGTAGGCTTGAGCGTTTTGTTGCGGACTATCACAGCGCACACTCAAAAGAAGAAACAAAGAAGCCACAGCCAAACGGACACCGTGTTGCAGTTATTGGTTCAGGCCCTGCAGGTCTATCCTGTGCCGGAACTCTTGCAAAAAAAGGCTACGCTGTAACAATTTTTGAAGCGTTCCACGTTGCCGGCGGTGTTTTGGTTTACGGTATCCCTGAATTTCGTCTTCCAAAGGCAATAGTTCAAAGAGAAATCGACGAGCTTATCCGCCTTGGTGTTAAGGTGGAAACAAATATGGTAATCGGTAAGGTTCTATCCATTGACGAGCTGTTTGAAGATGGCTTTGAAGCTGTGTTTATCGGCTCTGGTGCAGGTCTTCCGAGATTTATGAATATCCCTGGGGAAAACCTGAAGGGCGTTTACTCTGCAAATGAGTTCTTAACCCGTATCAACCTTATGAAAGCATATAAAGAAAACGCTACAACACCAATTAAGGAAAACCACAAGGTTGCAGTTGTTGGTGGCGGAAACGTTGCAATGGACGCAGCAAGATGTGCAAAACGTCTTGGTGCAGAAGAGGTTTACATTGTATATCGCCGTGGCGAAGAAGAGCTTCCTGCAAGACTTGAAGAAATCCATCACGCAAAGGAAGAGGGCATTATCTTTAAGCTATTAACTAACCCAATCGAAATTCTTCCTGACGAAAATAACTTTGTTGGCGGAATTAAATGCGTTGAAATGGAGCTTGGCGAGCCTGACGAATCAGGCAGACGCCGTCCGCAGGTTAAGGCGGACAGCGAGTTCACAATAGATGTTGACTGCGTGATTATGTCTATCGGCACAAGCCCGAACCCACTAATTAAGTCCACAACCGAGGGTCTTGAAACTGAAAGCTGGGGCGGAATTATCGCAGATGAAGCTACAGGTCTTACTTCAAGAAAACGCGTTTATGCAGGTGGCGATGCCGTAACAGGTGCCGCAACAGTTATTCTTGCTATGGGTGCAGGAAAATCTGCAGCCGAGGCTATTGACAAGGATATTATGGGGTGATTTTATGCTTGCAGTTGACCGAAGAAAAAAAATAACTGAGCTTGTTATAGAAAACAAAAGCGTAATCGTTCCTGAGCTTGCAAAGCTTTTTGATGTTACAACCGAAACCATTCGTGGCGACCTTGAAAAACTTGAAAAACAGGGAATTTTGGTTCGTACCTATGGCGGAGCACTTCTTGCGGAAGGCTCTGACTCGGATATGTCAGTATCCGACCGTGACGTTATAAACTTTGAGGGCAAGCAGAGAATCGGTATTGCCGCATCAAAGCTGATAAAGGACGGCGAAACGGTGTTTTTGGATGCATCAACATCGGCTCTTCATATTGCAAGAAACATTAAGGATAAAAAGAGCGTTACCGTTATAACCAACTCGGAGAAAATTATTGCCGAGCTTTCGGGATGCGAAAACCTAAGGGTTGTTTCAACAGGCGGACTTCTTTATACAAAGAATATGTCCTATGTAGGCAGAATTGTGGAAAAGACAATCCGCGAAAACTATTTTGCAAATAAGGTGTTCTTCTCCTGCCGTGGAGCCACTCTATCCCGTGGCCTTACCGAGTCAAAGGAAGAAGAAGCGGAAATCAAAAAGGCAATGCTTGACTCATCAGAATCCGTGTTTTTCCTTTGCGACCACACCAAGATTGGCAAAATCGGCGTTCCTGTAATAAGCGACTTCTCTCGACTTGATACTTTAATCACCGACAGAAAAATGGCGGATGAATGGCGAGAAATGTTGGAAGAAAACGATATAAATTTAATAGAAGCGTTATAATTAAAAAAGCAACAATTATAAAATTGTTGCTTTTTTTGCAACCTTTTAGCACTTTTAATAGTATTACTAATGAAGACCTTTAAAAGCGGCAACTAATATTAACCATTGTACTTAATATTGTTGAAATTCTTT
>JAFUJN010000121.1 GCA_017468095.1 Clostridia bacterium | reverse complement strand
TAGAAGTCGTATGGCTTGCACTTTTCAGGGTCTAACCACAAAGCACCTTTCTGGGTCTTACCCATCTTCTTTCCGTCTGATGTTGTAAGAAGAGTAAAGGTCATACCATAAGTCTGCTTCTGGTCTTTTCTTCGGCAAAGCTCAATACCGCCAAGGATATTTGACCACTGGTCGTCACCGCCAAGCTCGATTTTACAATCGTACTTACGGCTTAACATCAAGAAGTCATAGCTCTGCATAAGCATATAGTTAAACTCAAGGAAGGTAAGTCCCTTTTCGAGTCTTTGCTTATAGCACTCAGCTGTAAGCATCTTATTAACCGAGAAGCAGGAGCCTATATCACGCAAAAATTCCACATAGTTTAAGTCCAAAAGCCAATCAGCGTTATTTACCATAAGTGCCTTATCATCTGAAAAATCAACAAGGCAGGAAAGCTGTTTCTTAAAGCAGTTACTGTTATGGTCGATAATTTCCTTTGTCATCATCTGGCGCATATCGGATCTTCCTGATGGGTCACCGATATGAGCAGTACCGCCGCCGATTAGGGCGATTGGTCTGTGACCGTGGTCCTGCATGTGCTTCATAACAACCATCTGCAAGAAGTGGCCGATATGAAGACTATCTGCAGTCGGGTCAAAGCCTATATAGAATGTTACTTTTTCCTTGCCCAAAAGCTCACGGATTTCAGCTTCGTGAGTTGTCTGTGCAATAAGTCCACGCTCTAAAAGCACATCATATACATTACGTTCCATTTTAATTTCTCCTTATTATGAGAGATCCTGAACAAAGATTTCTCTTACGCCGTCTGCCGCTGCTTCCTGCTTTGGTTCAGGCTTCTTATCTCTTGTTTCAAAGAATTTCTGTGCAACCTGTGGGAATAGTGCATAGCTCAAAACGTCTTCGTCAGACTTGGCAATGCCCTTTGTTTCTTCACGATACTTTTCAAGTTCCGGCTCCAAAAGGTCTGCAGGACGGCAAGTGATAACTTCTTCGTCACCGATTGCCATCTTTCTTACTTCTTCATTAACCTCACCTGGTAGCTTACCATAGTCACCACGAAGAAGTCCCTTTGATTCCTTTGAAATCATCTTATATCTGCCCATAAGCACGTTTAGAACTGCCTGAGTACCAACAATCTGTGAAGTTGGTGTTACAAGCGGTGGATAACCGAAGTCCTTTCTTACTCTTGGAACTTCTGCTAAAACTTCGTAGTACTTATCTTCAGCATTCTGCTGTTTAAGCTGTGAAATAAGGTTTGAAAGCATACCGCCAGGTACCTGATATAAAAGTGCGTTAGGGTCAACGTTTAATACCTTTGGATCAAGTGTTCCCTCTGCCTTCATCTTGTCTGCAATGCCTCTGAAGTGTGCAGCAGCTTCAGACAACTTGTTAAGGTCAAGACCTGTATCACGCTCTGTTCCCTTCATTGTTGCAACCATAGCTTCAGTTGATGGGTTTGCAGTACCATTTGCAAGTGGTGATAGTGCACAGTCAACGATATCAACGCCGGCCTGAGCAGCCATTAGGTTTGTCATATCACCTGTACCTGCAGTGTTATGTGTATGAAGGTGAATTGGCACGCTGATGTTTGCCTTTAGCTTTTTAACAAGCTCGTATGCATCGTAAGGAAGCAAAAGGTTTGCCATATCCTTGATACAGATTGAGTCAGCGCCCATTTTTTCTAAAGTTTCTGAAAGCTTTACAAAGTAGTCAAGGTTATGAACAGGGCTTTCTGTGTAGCTGATTGCAGCTTCACAGTGTCCGCCGTATTCCTTAACAAACTTAATTGCAGCTTCCAAGTTTCTTGGGTCGTTTAGCGCGTCAAATACACGAACAACATCGATACCGTTCTCGATTGACTTTTTGCAGAACTGTTCAACAACGTCGTCAGCATAGTGCTTATAACCCAAAATGTTCTGACCACGGAAAAGCATCTGAAGTTTAGTGTTTGGCATATTTGCCTTTAGAGTTCTTAGTCTTTCCCAAGGGTCTTCATTCAAAAATCTCATACAAGCATCAAAAGTTGCTCCGCCCCAGCACTCAAGTGACCAGTAGCCGATTGAGTCAAGGATTTTACAAGCAGGAATCATATCCTCTGTTTTCATTCTTGTTGCTGCCTGTGACTGATGAGCATCTCTTAAGATTGTATCTGTAATATATAGTTTACTCATAATGTCAAATTCCTTTCTGGTGAGTTACCATTAAGCACCGAACATAGCAAGCAATACGCCGGCTGCAATAGCAGAACCGATAACACCTGCCACGTTTGGTCCCATAGCGTGCATCAAAAGGAAGTTCTTCGGGTTTTCCTTCTGACCAACAGATTGTGAAACTCTTGCCGCCATAGGAACTGCTGAAACGCCGGCACTTCCAATTAGCGGATTTATCTTCTGCTTCAAGAACAAGTTCATAAACTTAGCAAGTAATACACCGCCTGCTGTACCCATACCAAATGCTACAACACCCATAGCGATTATGCAAAGTGTTAGCGGTGATAGGAATGTAGATGCTGTTGCTGTTGCACCAACTGAAATGCCTAGGAAAATTGTAACGATATTCATAAGTTCGTTCTGAACTGTTTTTGCTAAGCGTTCGCAAACGCCTGATTCTGTTAAAAGGTTACCAAGCATAAGTGAACCAACAAGCGGAGCTGCTGATGGTACTAGCCATGCAACAAAGATTGTAACAACGATTGGGAAAAGAATCTTTTCTGTCTTTGAAACCTGGCGAAGTGCCTTCATTTCGATAACTCTTTCCTTCTTTGTTGTTAAAGCCTTCATAATTGGTGGCTGAATTACAGGCACCAATGCCATATATGAATATGCAGCAACGGCGATTGGTCCTAAGAAGTTAGGCGCAAGCTTTGATGTAACAAAGATTGCAGTAGGGCCGTCCGCACCGCCGATGATACCAACTGATGCCGCCAAATTTTCAAGAGGTGTTCCTTCCAAAAATTCTTCCAATGCCGGAATGATGATTGGGAATAGTTCACGAACACCTAGGAATGTTAAGAAAATACCAAGCTGAGCGGCGGCTCCCAAAAGCAAACTCTTTGGGTTTGCAATTAGTGGGCCAAAGTCTGTCATAGCACCAACACCGATAAATATAAGACAAGGATAAACTCCAAGCTTAACACCAAGGTACAAAATATCAATAAGTCCCGGTGTTATAACTTTTCCTGCCTCGTTTGCTGCACCTCCGAACAAATCCCAGTGAACGTGTCCGCCGGCAAATAGCTCCTCGTGATACACTTCCGCACCGATAAGGTTAGTAAGTAGCATACCGAATGCAATTGGTAAAAGTAATAGTGGTTCAAATTTCTTTACGATAGCCAGATACAGGAGCAAGCAAGCGATGGCAACCATGATTAAAGAATCCCATGCGCCGTTTGCAAAAATCATATAAAATCCTGTCTGCTGGACAAAATTCATTATTGCTTCCATTTATTTGTCCCCCAATTATTTAATTGTGCAAAGAGCATCGCCTGTCTGAACAGAAGCACCCTTTGTTACGCCGATTGATGTAACAACGCCGTCAACACCTGCCATGATTTCGTTTTCCATCTTCATAGCTTCAAGAATCATAAGAACCTGACCCTTTTTAACGCTGTCGCCAACATTTACTTTAATATCAAGAATTGTTCCAGGCATTGGGCTCGCTACTGCTTCGCCTTCGCCTGATGCTACTGGAGCTGCAGCCTGAGCAACTGGTGCTGGTGCTGCCTTTGCTTCAGTTTCGCTCATAAGCTCGATTTCGATTTCATAATTTGTTCCGTTTACATTTACTCTGTACTTTTTCATTTCTCTATTCTCCTTTTATTAAACTCTTTTAAATGACTTTACTTTAATATTTTTTGCATCTGTTCCAAGCTCTTCAGCAATTATAGCACAGCTTGCTGCAACAATTTCCTGCTTGTTAGCTATAGGTGCATTGCTTGGGGCAGGTGCACTTACCTGTGCAGGTGCCGATTCTTTCTTGCTTCCCTTTTCAAAAAGTTTTACTGCGGCACTCATAATGTAGCAAAGAACGATAATTGCAATAAGTCCTACAAACACTGTTCCCACGCCAAGGCCTGTTACCATTAATGATGATATTTCTGTCATTTTTTATGTCCTCCTTTCGGCATTTTTCAAAATTGAAATAAATGAATTTATTCCAATTTACCTCATTATACATTGTACTACAATTTCCAATATTTTGCAAGCACTTTGTTAAATTTTTTACAATTTGATATATAGCCAAAAACCTTTATATTTATTTTTGTCATTTTTACATAAAATATTGATTTTTTGCAATAAAAAACAAGCCTACAGGCTTGCTTTTTAAAGATTTTTAAGATAGTTTATTTCGTGGGATGTTAGGTGTCGCCATCTTCCAAGTGGCAGGTTTCCAAGCTCCACCGTTCCGATGCTTACCCTTTGAAGCTCTTTTACCTTTGACCCAACCGCCTCAAACATTCTTCTTACCTGACGGTTTTTGCCCTCGTGAATGGTGATTTTTATGGTGGTGTGGCCGTTTTCTGCATCAAGCATTTCAACCTTGGCAGGGCTTGTCATAAATCCGTCATCAAGCTTTACACCGCTACGAAGCTGTGCCAATCCCTTAATGGTAATTCCACCCTTTAAAACGGCAATATATGTTTTTTCGATGTTATGCTTTGGATGGGTCACCTTATATGTGAAATCGCCGTCATTTGTCAAAAGAAGAAGTCCTTCTGTTTCATAGTCAAGGCGTCCCACAGGGAAAATCCGCTCGTTTATTTCAGGGCCAACAAGGTCAATTACTGTTGGTCTTTCAAACTGATCCTTTACAGTTGTAACATACCCAACAGGTTTGTTCAGCATAATGTAGAACATCTTACCGCTTGGCTTTATGACTTTACCGTCAAGCTTTACGGTATCAGCGCCGATTTCCACCTTTACTCCCTGTTCGCATATTTTCTCGCCATTTACGGTGACTCTGCCGGCTGAAATTATTTCTTCAGCCCCTCGGCGTGATGCCGCTCCGCACATAGCCATATATTTTTGAAGTCTTACTATTTCTCCCATTAGTTTTCTCCTTTTTTGGAATGTAAAGCAACTGGTTGTTGTTTATTTTAACCCCATATTTCTTAAGTTTATCTATCCTTTTCTTTTCCTTTTCTGTGAATAAACAAGATTCACAAATCAGAATATTCTCATACTTTTTCAATTCATCATCCTTTGGAAGATGAATTTCATCGGTAACATCAAAGGAATGTCCCATTTCCGTCAGCATGTCAACATAATATGTGCTCTCTATGGCTGAGGAAAGTGCAGGAGTTTCAAGCCTGTTAGGCCTCGCTTTAATCTCACCCTGTATAAATCTTTCCATAACTCCGCGAGTAGGTTTTATAAGTAAAATATTTGGTTTTGTTTTCTTGGAAACTTTTTTAAGAACTCCCTTTTTTATTACATAATCATCACTTGAAAAGCCAAGTTCTTTTTCTATATTCCCGTTTTCTTTATGCACTGCAAGAGAAAGTCCCGCCTTTTTTAAGGAGTGAGAACTTATCATATTTTTCATAAGGTCATATTGCATTTCAACATTTCCAAAGTCAAAAATGATTTCTTTCCCTACGCTTTTGCAAAATCTTTTAAGCGGAAGCATATAGGTTCTTAAAATATACTTTCCCAGATTTTCATAATACCAAGAACGCATATGGCTTATTTCTATATAATCCTCAAAAAGCTCATATAAAAATTCATTGTCCGCATCCTGAACCTTGCAGATTTTTGCAAGTGTCGCATTCCAAATAGGTCCGCTTATTTCGGGAACAGGCACTATAAATCCGCTTATGGTTTCTTGCAAAGCCAATGCCCTTTTCAATTCTTTAACACTTACATATCTAATTTCACCATCGCCGGTGGCAAGCTTCCCTGCGTGCTCACACAAAATCTGTACAGCTTTTACAGTATTTGGCAAAACATTTATCATATTCTTAAAGTGGGTATTAACTTTGTTGCTCAAATTTGTGCCATTCCTTTCTTTACTACTGCTTCTGCAACCTTAATTCCGTCAACAGCCGCACTCATTATACCGCCGGCATATCCTGCTCCTTCACCTGCAGGGTAAAGGCCACGAATATCCGCCATATAGCTTTCTTTATCTCGCACAATACGTACAGGTGCAGAGCTTCTTGTTTCGGGTGCTGTCATAACTGCTCCGCCATGGGCAAAACCCTTTAGTTTTTTATCAAACTCTTTTATGGCAAGCTTCAGCGTATCTGTAACAAAGCTTGGAAACACATCTTTTATATCACAGAACTTAACCCCTGGCCTATATGTTGGCTCAATTTTTTCGTCTGTTTCCACACCGAGAAAATCGCCTACATACTGAGCAGGTGCCCTGTAATCACTTCCTGCTAAAACAAATGCCTTTTTCTCAATTTCTTCCTGAAAATCCACGCCTGAAAGTGGCTCATTTGTTGGGAAGTCCGACGTATTTACGTTAACCAAAAGTGCGCTGTTTGCATTCTTTCCACATCTTGCATTGTTGCTCATTCCGTTGGTTACAACACCGCCATCAAAGGATGCAGATGCCACAACTTCGCCACCTGGACACATACAGAACGTATATGCACTTCTGCCATTTTCAAAGTGTGCAGACAGTTTATAATCTGCCGCACCCAACTTATCCCAAAAATCGCCGTACTGGCTTTTATTTATCATTTCCTGACTGTGCTCAATCCTGACGCCCACAGAAAAGTTTTTCTGCTCCATTTTTATTCCAAGTTTTTCGAGCATTCTGTAAGTGTCACGGGCAGAATGGCCGATTGCAAGAATTACGTTATCGGTTTTGATTTCATACTTCTCGCCGTCTTTTTCCACTTCTACGCCACACACTGAGTTATTGTCAGTTAATACTCCAACCACCTTATTTAAAAACCGTACTTCACCACCAAGGCTTTCTATTTCAAGGCGGATGTTTTTTACCACATTCCTTAAAATATCTGTGCCGATATGTGGCTTTGCTGTATAGGTTATCTCATCCGGTGCACCAAACCGGGCAAAGGTGTCTAAAACAAACTGGCATCTTTCGTCGTTAATTCCGCTGTTCAGCTTTCCGTCAGAAAAAGTTCCTGCACCGCCTTCGCCAAACTGCACGTTTGTTCTTGTGTCTAGCTTGCCTTTTGTCCAGAATTCTTCTACCGCTTTATGTCTTGCATCAACATCTGCGCCACGCTCTAAAAGTATAGGCTTTGCACCAGCTTTTGCAAGCATAAGCCCTGCAAAAAGACCGCAAGGGCCTGTTCCCACAATGACAGGACGGTTTTTAAGCCCATCGCCCTTTGGGAATGTGTATTTCTTTTCAATATATTCTGAAAATCCGTGTATTTTCTTTTTAGTAGCTGCCACTACTGTATAAACATAGTGAACGTCCTCTTTTTTTCGTGCATCTATTGCCTTTTTGATTACCTTGTAATCCAAAATATCGCTTTCTTGAACTTTTGCACGTTTTGCAATATGCTTTTTGGTAAGCTCGTCGCCGATTGCCACCTTTATATTATCAATTCTTATCACTTGCGGCCTCACTTCCTGCAAGTTTTCCCGATGCCCAAGCCCACTGCAGATTATATCCACCGCAAGGGCCGTCAATATCAAGAACTTCACCTGTTATGTATAGGTTTTTGCAGAGTTTTGATTCCATAGTTTCAGGGTTTATCTCCGAAAGCTCTATTCCGCCTGCAGTTACCTGTGCATTATCCCAAGGCATAGTTCCCGTAACATCAAAACGCCAAGCTTTGATTTTCTTTGCTATCTTTATAATTTCGTCAGCCTTTAAGGTATCGCTCATTCGGGATAACGGCGAAATTCCGCATTCCTTTAAAAGAAGCTGACCCAAAGCCTTGTTTAGAATACCGATTAAATAGGTTTCCATTGTCTGCTTTGGTCTTGCCTTAAGGATATTTATTACTTCATCCTCGGTGTAGTCAGGTAAAAGGTCAAGGAAAACACTCTCACCTTTTTTCACATATTTTGCAAGGCCAAAAACAGGTATTCCCGAAATACCGTAGTTGTTAAACTGTATTTCACCTGTATCACTCTTGCCGGATAGCGTTGTGACCTTTCCGTATGCACGAACTCCGCCCACGCTTTTTTCGCATTTTAACTGAACCAAGGATGGCACAAGCTTTGTTGTGTGATGACCAAAGGCTTTTAACAGTTCATAGCCTTTTCCGCTAGAGCCAGATTTTGGCGATGCCATACCGCCTGTTGCCACTATCACCTTTTTCGCTTCTACCTTTTCATTTTTTGAAAAGATTACAAAGCCATCGTTATTTTTTTCGATTTTCTGCACGTCAAAGTCCACTATTTCTTTTACTGAAAGTCTTGAAAGTTCAAGTCTTAAAACGTCAAGAACGGCCGTAGCCTGACCGGACAGCGGATAAACCCTGCCCTCTGCTTCAGTCCTGCTTAAAAGCCCTATCTCTTCAAAAAAAGTTATAACATCCTTTGGTGAAAAGCACTCTAATGAGAAGCCCACAAACTCTGAGTTATAGTCCTGCGCTTTGGCATTTATATTTGTGAAATTACAGCGTCCGTTTCCTGTTGCAAGGATTTTCTTGCCGATACGGGGATTTTTTTCAAGTATGCACACATTTTTGCCACTTCTTGCCGCAAAAATAGCCGCCATTATACCCGACGCTCCACCGCCTATTACTGCTACATCAATCTTCACTTTGTTCTGCTTCCTTTTCATTTACAAAATCGGTAATTGCCATTTTTACAGTAATTACAATAGGTACTGATATTATCATTCCGCCAATTCCGAAAAGTCCACCGCCAAGGGTTACCGCAAGGATTATCAAAAGCGGTGACGCGTCTAAAACTTCACCCATAATCTTCGGGCTTGTAAAGTTACCGTCAATCTGCTGCAAAATTATCAGGAAAATTGCCACCCACAAAGCCTGGAAAAATCCACCTGTTAATAGGGTTATTATTACCGTTAGGACTCCTGCAATAATTGCTCCAAAATATGGTATAAGGTTAAAAATACCTATCATAATACCAAGGATTATTGCATATCTCACCTTTAAAATTGAAAGCACAATTGTGGCTAAAATCGCCATTATTGTTGCGGCCAAAACCAAACAGTAAAGGTACTTTGAGAAAATATTATTTATTTTTCTTACATTTTCAATAAGTCTTTCTGCTTTTTCTTCTTTTATCAGTACTCTCGCAATGCGTTTTAGTGATTCCTTGATTTTTTCCTTTTCAATCAGCATATATACTGAAACAACAATTCCAATAAATACGTTGATAACGCCTGATGTTATATTAACAACGCCCTTTGCATACTTACCAAATTCAGTAATATCAATTTTGCCAAGGAATGTATTGAATGCATTTATTATGTTTGCTTCGTTGATTTCAAACATAGTAAATCCATACTGCTTCTGCAAATTTTCGATTGTGGCAAGTGCCTGATTGATATATCCCGGAACGTTATTATACAAATCCACAAAGTTGCGGTATAGCGCCGGAGCTATGGCACGGATTACTATATAAAGTATCAAGGCTGTTAAAAGGTATACACCGATTATGCTTATACCTTTACTTCTTTTCTTGATAAGCCCGTACTTGCTTTTTTGGCATAGGTTTTCAATCTTAGTTGCAGGAATGTTCAGAATATAAGCAATAACAAAACCAACAACAAAAGGTGTCAGGCTTTTTACTATAACTCCGATAATCTCCGCCACCTTATAAAAGTTATCAAAGGTTTTATAAACTGCGATAACGGCAACCGCAAAAACAAATGCGATAATCCAGCTTCTGTATTTGTCAAATTTCTTCATTTTTCACCTCATAAAAAATTCAAGGTTGCCCTGCCAAGCCTATGACGCTTATAGCAAAGCAACCTTGTTTATTACCGATTATTCGGCTAACATTATTGTTACGCCTTGGCAAACAAATATACCATTCTGGTATGCACCATATACTTCTACAATATCTCCTACTTTAATTTTCTTAAGAGTATAGTCTTGGAATGTCGGCATTACAATGTATCTTGTATCTTCAGTACATCTTATGTTTACTTTTGC
>JAFUJN010000120.1 GCA_017468095.1 Clostridia bacterium | reverse complement strand
GTACTTGAAAGTGTCAAAAGCATGGCAGGGGAAATTGTCATAAGCATATCATAGCATTAGAAGCTTCCCTTAAGCATACCTGTGAAAAGCTTTGCGCCATACTTTCCAAACACCTGATAAAAGCCTTTTGACCAGCGAAGTCTTTGGATATATGACTGATAGAACTTAGTCGGTTGCTCGTCATAAAGAACAGCGTTTTCACAATATCCGATTGTTTCGCCCTTAATAACATTGTCAACAGTAAATTCGATATCTTCTGTTAAAAGATGGTGAATCCAGCCGTTGTTTTTCTCTATAATTTCAGAGCTTACTAAAAATCCTGTTCCCGAAATTGCACAGCTTGTTCCAAGCTTCATTCGTGAGTTGTTAAGGAATTTTGCTTCACGAAGGAACCATAGGGAATATCCCGCTGAAATCCAGTTCTCACCATAGTTTTTAGAGTTTCTGTAGCTTGTGATAATGCGGTATCCGTTATCAAAAGCCTTATTCATTTCAGTTATGAAGTTCGGGTCAACAATGTTGTCCGCATCAAAGATTATATATGCTTCATAACCATTTTCACGCATAGTCTCTTTAACCTGCTTGAAAAGCCAGTCAAGAGCATAACCCTTTCCAACAAGACGGTCATTAAAACGCTCAAAAACGTGTGCGCCGTGAAGTCTTGCGACTTCTGCCGTATTATCGGTGCAGTTATCCGCAACCACCAAAGTATCAATCAATTCCGATGGATAGTTCTGGTTACGTATACTGTCGATAAGGTTGCCAATCATATTGGCTTCATTTCGGGCAGATATAACCACCGCATATTTGTGTTGCTTTTTTGCCTCAAGGCGTCTTGGCTTTTTGACTAAACCGATAAGCACATACACAAACTGGTAAAAATAGCATATGGTAAACAATACCGAAATGATAAAATTAAAATATACAACTATTTTCATATTAAGTTCCTCAAACTATATATAATAGTAATGTTCATTCCACAGTCTAAAAGCCCCGAGTAATTATATGGGGCACAGACACATTATACTACTAATTTTTCAAAAAGTAAATATGTAATTTCAAAATTTAAGTTAATTATTTAACGATGAATATATTAAATTTCTGTAAACCTTTTCGAAATTGTTGAAATGGTGGGGAAAAAGTGGTATAATCAAGCTGTAATTACTTTTGATTTGTAAAAAGGAGAAAGATATGTTTGACAGAAAGATTTTAAAAGGTAGAGCAAAAATTGTTCTTTCCAGATCTTTTTTTATGAGCGTTGTGGCCTGTGCTATTGTTAGCATCGTAACAGGCGGAATGCTTAATTTTGGCGTGTAAAGAGTGCAAGGCACAAACCTTGCAGCTAGGTCGGATATAAGGATTATTGCCATATATGCGGTAATTGGCATTATGTTTTTGGTAGGGATTGGAATAAGCATATTTGTGGCGGCACCCCTTAAGGTGGGACTTAAGCATTTTATGCTACGCTCTGCGGATATGGACACAAATCTTGATAACCTTATGTATCCGTTCAGAACCAATTATAAGAACATAGTCTGGGTAACATTTGTAAAAAACTTATATATAGGTCTTTGGTCGCTTTTGGGCTTCGTTCCAATGGTAATAGGCTTGTGGAAATTCGGGCTTGCTGAAAAAATAGCGGAGCTTTTGCCACTTGTGCAAAACGACTCTGTTTCTGCCGCAATGTCACTATCTGCAATTTCAAGCGGAGTGTTGATTTTGACCATCATATTTATGATTCCTGCGTTTATAAAGGAGCTTCAGTATTCAATGGTTGAATATATTCTGGCTGAAAATCCAAATATGCCAAGAGCAAAGGCCATTGGTAAAAGTAAGGAAATGATGGTAGGGAATAAATGGGGATATGTGAAGCTGACATTTTCTTTCCTTGGCTGGCAATTTCTTGCAAATACAGCCTGCTGTATAGGAAACTTCCTGCTTGCACCATACATCGAGCAAACCTTTGCCCAGATGTACCTTGAAATAAGCGGTCAGGGTAAGGATTATTCGGGATATGACTATCAGAATCCTTTTGTGGATTTTAGAAATATGTAAAAAAACGGACTACAAAAGTGTAGTCCTTTTTTTGTAAAAGAATAGTCTTATCTAAATTAAGAAAACTGTACTTTTTTGTAGACACAGGCGGAAAAATGTGTTATAATGTCGCTTGGCAAATTTAAAAATACAGGTGAAGAATATGGAATTTATTAAGAAGAATGCTGTGATGTGTATTGCGTTTTTGCTGGCAATAGTCACGGCTATTATAGTGCCTCCGGATAAGGCGTATCTTGAATATTTTGATTTAAAGACACTAACCTGTCTTTTTTGCACATTAGCTTGCGTATGTGCTTTAAAAAACATCAAATTTTTCAGGATAATCGCAGAAAAAATCGTGATTTATTTCAAAACTACAAGAAGTGCTGTAATAGCTCTTGTATACATAACATTTATCGGCTCAATGGTGCTGGCCAATGATATGGCGTTAATCACATTCCTGCCACTTGGGTATTATGCATTAAAATCCACAGGCAACGAAAAATATATGGCGTTCACTTTTATAATGCAGAACATTGCGGCAAACCTTGGGGGAATGCTGACACCTTTCGGAAACCCGCAGAATTTGTATCTTTATACATACTACAACATAGCAAACCTTGAGTTTATGAAGATAATGTTCTTGCCTTTTGTTATATCCATAGTATTGATAACCCTGTGCTGTTTTGTAATACCAAACAAGGAAATGCATCTTCAAAAGGAACTTGACATCAAACTGAACGGAAAAAGAGCAGTAATATATGGAATACTTTTCCTGCTGGCAATCCTTGTTGTGTTCCGAACTGTGCCTTATTACATAGGTCTTGTGGTGATAACAGTAGCAATCTTCTTCCTTGACAGGTCTGCACTCAAAAAGGTGGACTATCCGCTGCTTTTAACCTTTGTGGCGTTCTTTGTTTTTGCAGGTAATATGGCAAGAATACCTGCGGTAAATGAATTTTTGGGCGGACTTATTGAAAAGAACACTTTGCTTTATGGCGTTTTGTCCTGTCAGGTGATAAGTAATGTGCCAAGTGCCATACTTTTATCAAAGTTTACTGCCAACTACCCTGAGCTTTTGGTGGCTGTGAATATAGGCGGAGCGGGAACTTTGATTGCTTCTCTTGCAAGTTTAATAACTTTCAGGGAATACGTGAAAAGATGCCCGGGCGGAGCCTTTTCCTACATTAAAAAGTTTTCCCTTTACAATTTCGGCATTTTGGGGATTTTGTTCGTTGTAATGAGCGTTGTGTTTGGGTAAGGAATAACCATCTTGCAAAATTTCAAAATACTTGCTATAATAAGAGTACTTATTGAGATGTAGGGAATGCATTTATGCATTCCGCGGAACGGATAAATCCGTTCCCTACGAGTTTTAATTAAAGACACAGGCGTTGGGGGTGATTAAGTAGTATGTATCGTGTAGCGGTTTTAGAAGGCGATGGGCTGGAAATCAAAAGCGTTGAAACGGGCTTTAACTGGGCAAAATACGGAATGGAAGTTTTAGACGGTTTTGATGACCCAAAAGAAATGCTTTCCTATTTGAAAACCAACGACGTAGATGTGATTTTCACAGGAATAGATATGCCCAATATGACAGGTTTTGAACTCATAGAAGAAATCAAGACCAAAATGGGCCGTGATGATATTCTTTTTGTGATAGTTTCGGGAAATGACGATTATGAATATATGCGAAAAGCGATAAGGCTTGGCGCCGTTGACTACTTAAAAGCACCTGTTAAGAATGAAAAGACGGACGAAGTTCTGGCAGGTCTGGCATCAGCACTAAAAAAACTGGGTAAAGCACCGAAGCGTGTCGAGGGCAGAGACTTTGAGTCCTTGATTGGTTACATAAACGAAAACTACAGCAAAAACCTGCACCTTGAGGATTTGTCCCGAAAGTTCTATTTTAATCCCAACTACCTTTGTATGCTTTTTCGTCGCCGACTGGATACGACGTTTAGTGAGTATATAAAATCCGTAAGAATGAATAGGGCAAAGGAGCTTTTTGAAAGCAGAAACATTACGGTTTCTGAAGTGTCAGGGCTTGTGGGATACCGCGATTATTCCTATTTCCATAAAACCTTTTCTGCCTATTTTGGCATAACACCTGCGCAATATAAGAAAAGCGTAGCAAAAAAGTCAGAAAATTAGATTTTGACAGTGGTACAAGTTTTGTATCACTGTTTTTTGATAAAAAGAACGATTTTTATGTAAAATCAAACTATAATCATACTTTATGTGAAAATTAACCATACAGCCGTGAAAATACCGCAGAAAAGTGAGCAATCTTTCTAAAAAAGTGGATTTTTCGTATTGACAATTTATGCACAATTTGTTACAATATACACACAATGCATTTCTATGCTTAAAATAAAGGAGGAAATAGAAAATGAAATGTAAAAAACTATTTGCATTACTACTTTCACTATGCATGGTTGCAAGCTCATTTGTAGCTGTATCAGTAGCGGCAGAAACAGAGAATGTCATTGACATTAACTTGCCACTTGATGATGCAAGCGAACTTACATGGGTACAACCAGGCGTAACAGTAAGTAATGCCGACGAAATTGGAGGAAGAGACAACGTTCTTAAGGCAGAAGGCCTTGCAAACTCCAATAATAACACAGCGGGAATTAAACTTCCAGACGGTTTTGCATTTGCTGAAGGTGACGTTCTTACATATAGTGTAGACGTTTATTCAGACACAGCAATTAACCCTGATTTATGGCTAAGAAATCATAGCACACTTAATCCAATGGCTGTGTTCTATAGCCCAGCAATGGCAACTAACGAATGGATAACTCTTACAAGAACAGTTACTTTTGAAGAGTTAGAGGAAATTATCCCTACTGTAAACAGTAACGGAACATTTGCCACAGTAGGTAACTATGCGTTCTACATTCGCCCAAGAAGCAATGCAACAGTATACCTTGACAACCTTGTTCTAACAGTTGAAAGAGAAGTTGCAGCTGAACCTGAAAGCAGTAACGTTATAGAAATCGAAGTTAATTCTGCAAGTGACATTACTTGGACAAACGGCGGTGTAGCAGCTGATGCTAACGGTATCGGCGGAAGAGACGGCGTTGTTGAACTATCAAACCTTGCGAACTCAAATGGTAACACAGCAGGTGTTAAGCTTCCTGATGGCTTTGGATTCCAGGACGGTGACGTTCTTACATATAGT
>JAFUJN010000119.1 GCA_017468095.1 Clostridia bacterium | reverse complement strand
GCGGAAAATGAAAAAAATTGTGATAATAATTTGCTCTGTTATAGCTGTCCTGTGTGTAGGATTCGCTGGTTTTTTATACCTGAAGCCAATGATTTTAGCAGAGCCGGAAACCGAAGCTACAGAGCCTATAGTGGTTGATGATTCTACATACATTTCCATTACAGCTGTGGGAGATTGTACTTTGGGAAGCGATGTGAATTATGGCGGTTCAACAAGTTTTGAGTCAGAAATGGTACGTGTAAACTATGACTATCCACATTTTTTAAAGCTTGTAAAACCTTTTTTTGAAAATGATGACTTGACAATAGTAAATTTTGAAGGAACACTATCAAATCGCGGAGCAAGAAGAGATAAGGAATATGCTTTCCGCGGAAATCCGGAATATGTTAAGGTCTTAACTTCGGCATCCGTGGAAGCTGTCAATCTTGCCAATAACCACACCTATGATTATGGTGAAAGTGCGTTTTCAGATACGAAAACCACAATGACAGAAAATGGCATTTTATGGTTCGAAGGAAACAACTTTTCTATAACCGAAATTAAGGGCGTAAAGGTGGGGCTGATTGGCTCAAATGCCCTTACCTATGCGGGAAAAACGGGTTTTCCAAAGATAATAGAAAAGATGAAAGAACAGGGTGCAGAGCTGATTATAGCAAACGTTCATTGGGGTGAAGAGTTAGCCACAACACCTAATGAAACGCAAGTCAAAATTGCCCATTCAATGATAGATAATGGTGCAGATTTGGTTATAGGGCATCATCCACATGTACTTCAGGGAATTGAAAAATATAACGGAAAATATATCCTTTACAGCTTGGGAAATTTCTGCTTTGGCGGACATAAAAATCCGGTAGACAAGGATACTATGATTTTTAATCAGGTATTCCGGTTTAAAGACGGAGCTTTGACAGATTACGACTATGCAAGGGTTATTCCTTGTTCAATTTCTTCCACAGAAGAACGAAATAATTATCAGCCAAAACCGCTTACAGGCGGTGAATTTGAGCGTGTAAGAGAAAAGATTATAGCGCTGTCTTCAGGATTTTCAGGCTTTGAAAATGTTATGATAATGGAAAATGTACCGTAATATAAAAAGGACACCAAAGGTGTCCTTTTTGGTTATTCGCTCCAGAATTCAGGGATAAAACTTTCGCTGGCAGCCTCGCCTTCCTGAACGAATGCGTTCTCAATGCCCATATCCACCGCAAAATCAAGAACCTTATCATAAACCGCCATATCAATGGTGGTGGCAAGTTCAGGAAACTCTTTCGGCAATGTGTCAAGGGGAGTATACTGGCTCATAATACTTATATAAATATCGTCACCATAGGTTTTGTAGAGATACTCCAAAATATTTTTCGTATCGTCTTCTAATTCCGGTAGCATTAAATGGCGCACAATGACGCCTTTTTTTATTATTCCATCATCGTCAAATTGGCATTTTCCCACAAGCTCAAACATCTTGTCTATGGCTTTTTTTGCCGCTTCAGGATAGTTTTTGGCGCCTGAATATTTTTGTGCATATTCTTCATTAAAATACTTAAAATCAGGCAGGAAAATATCCACGTATCCACGCAAAAGTTCAAGGGTTTCGGGAGTTTCATATCCGCTGGTGTTATAAAGAACAGGAAGCGTCAAACCGCTTTGTTTAGCGATTTTCAGCGCTTCGATGATTTGGGGAACATAGTGGGTCGGCGTCACGAGGTTTATATTCAATGCTCCTTGATTTTGCAAATCCAGAAACATATCCGAAAGTTCATTTTCCGTCACAAATCTGCCTTGATTTTCCGTGCTGATTTTATAGTTCTGGCAATAAACACACTTTAAGGTACAATGTGAAAAGAAAACCGCTCCAGAGCCTTTTTCACCCGAAATACACGGCTCTTCCCAAAAATGCAAAGCACACCGTGCCACTTTTATCCTGTTATCCGCACCGCAAAAGCCAATTTTGCCCGAATTTCTGTCCACCTTGCACTCCCTTGGGCACAGTTTACAACTCCGCAAAAGCTCACTTTTCACTTGTTTCACCTCACCTTTAAAATATTGTACCATAAACCATATAAAAACACAATTATTTTGTGCAAAATAAGCCTTGCAATAGCGTGTATTTGGGTGTATAATATGAATTTGGGAAAAGAGGTTTAGTATGGGAAAAAATGAATTTTTGAAAGAACAATTCGGAGTTTCCGAAGAAATTATAAACTTAATAGATAGTTGCGAAATGGAAGTTGAGCCACAGTTCAAGAGAATTGAAGAAATCGCACAGCTATGCGAAATGAAGGTTATGAAAGCCTTCAGCGACAACCGTGTTTCAAGTGAGTACTTCATCGCATCTTCAGGCTACGGAACAGACGATATCGGCCGTGATATGCTGGACAAGATTTACGCGCAGGTGTTTGAGGCAGAAGATGCTTTGGTGAGATATAACTTCATTTCAGGAACTCATACCTTAGCAACAATGCTTTTTGCAGTTTTAAGACCAAATGACCTGGTGGTTGCCATTACAGGAAAGCCTTACGATACCTTGGAAGAAGTTGTGGGAATAACAGGGGAAGCGGGCCGTGGTTCTTTAAAGGATTTCGGTATAGACTATATGCAGGTGGACTTAAAAGCGGACTCAAACCCTGACTATGACGCTATAAAGAAAGTTTTGACCGAGAAAAAGGTGAAAGCTGTCTGGATTCAGCGTTCAAAAGGCTACGGCGAGAGAAAAACATTCTCTGCAGAAGAAATCGGCGAAATGATAAGTTTTGTTAAGGAAATTTCACCTGACACCCTTTGCCTTGTTGATAACTGCTACGGCGAATTTGTTGACGAAAAGGAGCCAACAGCTTATGGCGCAGACCTTTGCGGTGGCTCGCTTATTAAAAACGCCGGTGGCGGTATTGCACCATCAGGCGGATATATTGCAGGAAAAGCAGAGCTTGTTGAACTTTGCGCAAACAGACTTTCAACAGTAGGTGTGGGCCGTGAAAACGGTGCAACACTTGGTATGAATAAGCCACTTTATCAGGGACTTTTCTTTGCGCCACACGTGGTTTCGCAGGCACTTAAAACCGCAATTTTGTGTGCGGCAGTTTATGAAAAACTCGGATTTTTGGTTGAGCCATCTTCAAAAGAAGTGCGACACGATATAATCCAATCAATAAAGCTTAGAAGCCCTGAAGCACTTTGTGCATTTTGCGAGGGTATTCAAAAAGGCTCACCTGTAGATGCCTATGCAACGCCAATTCCAAGCGATATGCCAGGATATTCTGATAAGGTTATAATGGCGGCAGGTGCATTTAACCAAGGCTCATCAATCGAGCTTAGTGCGGATGGACCGATGCGTGAACCGTATATGGTTTATATGCAGGGCGGTATTACTTACGAATCTGCCAAGCTTGGCATAATTATGTCGGTTAACTCTATGAAAACGAAAGGCGTTATATAATGGAGCATATAATTCATTCGCTGACGGATTCTGCACGGCTTTTGCCATTCTTGTTTTTGGTGTATCTGTTGGTGGAATATTTTGAACATAAAAACAACGGACTTTTGCAAGGTCTTTTTGCGAAAACAAAGGGCTTAGGGCCACTTTTGGGAGCGGCACTGGGAACAATTCCACAATGTGGATTTTCTGTTGTTGCGGCGGCACTTTTTGCAAAACGAACCATAAGCCTTGGTACGCTTATCGCTATATTTATTGCCACATCGGACGAGGCAATTCCGCTTATGATTGCCCATCCTGATAAAATCGCGGATTTGGGATTTGTGGTAGGAATAAAGTTCTTGGTGGCTGTTATTGCCGGATTCTTGATTGATTTGGTTATGAAAGAAAAAACGGAGCCGGAATGTGAGCATAATCACCACCATTTTCACGGCAACTGTGAAAACTGCGAGGGTGGAATTTTAAAATCGGCACTTATTCATTCGGCGAAAATATTTATATATATTTTCATTGTGAATGTGTTGATTGGCTATGCGGCTGAAAAGCTTGTACCGGTTATGCAGTTCATTTCGGACAATATTTTTGTGCAATCGGTTTTGTTGGTTTTGTTTGGAAGCATACCAAACTGTGCTGCATCGGTTGCCTTAACCGAACTTTACCTTGCCGGTAAAATAACCATTTACTCGCTAATCGGCGGTCTTTGCGCAGGTGCCGGAGTGGGACTTATGGTGCTGTTTAAACAAAACAAAAATTTAAAACAGAATTTAGGAATTTTGATAACCCTTTACGGAATAGGTATTTTTGTGGGACTTACCATGCAATATTTCGCAAAGCTAATTTAAGAAAGAAGGAACATCATGGAGACATTATTATCAATCTCAATAGCTTTAATTGCAGGACTTATTATGACACGCTTAACAAAGTGCTTTAAGTTGCCGTCTGTTACGGCGTACTTAATCGCAGGTGTTTTGGTTGGGCCGTATTGCCTTGGTGCACTAAATATTGACGGCGTAGGCTTTTCATCAGCGGAAGCCTTAGAAAAGCTTTCCCTTATATCCGAGCTTGCCCTTGGTTTTATCGCATTTTCAATCGGTAACGAATTCAGACTTGATGACTTAAAGCATACAGGAAAACAGGCTACAGTTATAGGTATCATTCAGGCACTTGTTGCAACACTTTTTGTGGATTTAGCACTTTACGGAATGCACTTATTGATGCCGGAAGTATTGACAGTTCCACAGCTTATAACCCTTGGTGCTATCGCAACTGCAACAGCACCGGCAGCAACTTTGATGGTTGTAAGACAGTATAAGGCAAAGGGCCCTTTAACTTCACTTTTGCTTCCAATAGTTGCCCTTGATGACGCCGTTGGCCTTATCGTTTTTGCGGTATCTTTCGGTATTGCAAAGACAATTTCATCAGGCACTTTGGATATGATTTCAATCGTTGTAAATCCATTGGTGGAAATTGTGGCATCATTGGGGCTTGGTGCTATAATGGGTTGGGTACTAACCCAGCTTGAAAAAATGTTCAACTCAAACACAAACCGCTTGAATCTTACAATCGGAGTGGTTGCACTAACCGCATCCCTTGCTATGCTTGACTTCCATATAGGACCTGTTCACGTAAGCTTCTCATCACTTCTTGCTTGTATGATGCTTGGAACTGTGTTCTGTAACATTTGCCCGCTATCTCACGACCTTATGGATCAAACAGATAAGTGGACATCACCGCTTTTTGCATTGTTCTTTGTTATAAGCGGTGCAGAACTTGAGCTTAGCGTATTTGGTGATTTGGCGATTGTAATCATCGGCGTTGTATATATCATTTTTCGTTCACTTGGAAAATACTTTGGTGCCCTTGGAAGTGCAAAGGCTACACATTGTTCACCTGAAATTTGCAAGTATTTAGGTATAACACTTCTTCCACAGGCAGGTGTTGCCCTTGGAATGTGTGCAACAGCTATGCAGCTTGGTGCAGAAGGAAACCTAATAAGAAATATCACTCTATTTGCAGTGCTTATCTATGAAATCTTCGGACCATACTTTACAAAGCTTGCGCTTACAGCAGCAGGCGATATCAAGCCTATTCCACACGAAGTAAAGATGCGCCGACATATTAAACTTCAGGAAGCAAAAAAAAGAGGAATGTAAAAATTGTCCATAATCAGTGAAGTTCACCCTTGGCGTACACTCGTACGCCTGCGGGTAACCATACTGTGAACTTCGCCAATTCTGAATCGATTTTTCCTATTCCTTGGGATTAGATTAAAATGGATAGAAAAAACTCACCGAATTTGGTGAGTTTTTTAGTTATTATTCAAATAGTTTTCCATAATTTCTGCCGCATCGCCAACGAATTTATAGCAAGGTCTTGCGTGATAGTACTCGGTAGTTCTTTCTTCAGGAATATACCCTTTAGTGGTTTTAACATTTTTCAAAAGTTCACGGCAAATGATTGTGTCGCCGTTTTTTGCCTTAAATTCAGCTGCCAAATCCTGAACTTTTTTGTAAAGCTCCATCTTTTCTTCCTTTGCGGTAGGTGATGTGTAGCCCTCTTTTACGCTTAAAACCATAAACATACCGCTTACAGCTCCGCAAACTTCGCGAAGTCTGCCCATTCCGCCACCAAAGGCAGAAGAAAACTTCATAGCGGTGTCAAAATCCATCCCCAAATCTTCTGAAAATGCGCCAAACACAGCTTGTGCGCAGTTATAGCCCTTTTCAAAAAGTGAAACTGCATATTCTCGTTTTGTCATTATTTAATGCCCCTTTTGTCATAATATTTATATAAAAATTATAAACTGCCAGCCTATTTTTGTCAATAGAAGTTGACTTGTAAAAAACTATTTGATACAATTAAGGTGTAGGCAAAGGGTACAAGTAAAAGGAGACAGAACCTTGATTATAGACAAACTTTCGGGGAACAAAAAAATACCTATGCATATGCCGGGACATAAGCGAAATACTGCGCTTGCCCCGTACTTAAAACGCCTTGGTGCTGACCTTGACATAACCGAAATTGAGGGTTTTGACAATCTTCATTCGCCAAATGGAATAATATACGAGTCTATGCAAAAGGCAGCAGAAGTGCGTGGTGCAAAATCTGCCTTTTATCTGGTGGGTGGCTCAACGGCGGGAATTTTAGCGTCAGTAGCAGCCGGCATTGAACGTGGCGATAAGGTTATTGTGGCACGAAACTGCCATAAATCAGTATATAACGCTTTGGAACTTCAAGATGCAAAGCCTGTATTTGTTATGCCGAAAATCCACACAAAAACGGGAATTTCAGGCTCAATAGAGCCTTGCGATATTGAAGATGCAATAAAGGAAAATCCCGATGCAAAGCTTGTGATTTTAACAAGCCCGACTTATGAGGGAGTAACAAGCGACATCAAAGGAATTTGCAAGATTGCACACAAGCATAACATCCCTGTTTTAGTGGATGGTGCACACGGTGCACATTTGGGATTCACAGAAGACTTTTTGCTGGATAATATAAGGCAGGGAGCGGATATTTCGGTGGAAAGTCTGCATAAAACCTTGCCAAGTCTTACTCAAACAGCTGTGTGCTATGTAAACAGTAATTTGGTGGATAGCCAGAAAGTAGCAGACAAGCTTTCTGTGTTCCAATCATCAAGTCCGTCCTATCTTTTAATGGCATCCATTGATGGTTGTATAAACCTACTTGCAGAGAAAAAAGAAGAGCTGTTTCTTGCTTGGAACCAGCATCTTGAGTATTTTTATGAAAAGTGCAAAGACCTTGAAAACCTGAAAATTTTAGAAAATGACGGAGAGTTTTTCGGTCTTGATAAAACCAAAATAGTAATCCTTACAAAGAACGGTCCGTGGCTTTCAAATAGCCTGCGTGAAATGGGAATTGAATGTGAAATGACAACTCCTTGGTATGTTGTTGCAATGACCGGAATGGGCGACACGAAGGAGATGCTTTCTTACTTTGCAAGCTGTCTTTTAAGGCTTGATAAGGATGCAGAAAAATGGGATGAAACCGACACTTTAGGCTTGACTTTGCCAGAAAAAGCAATGGAAACAGCGGATGCAAAGAAAGAAGAATACGAATGGGTAGAAGTTGCAGATAGTCTTGATAGAATTTCTGCAGGCTACGTTTTTGCATACCCACCGGGAGTGCCGATTATAGCACCCGGCGAAGTGATTTCGGAAGAAATAAAAACCCTGCTTTCAGGCTATATTAAGGCAGGAGATGGAATACTTCAAAATATTCCTGAAAATAAGGTAAAGGTTGTAAAATAGGCACTTGACAAGTTGGGGTAAAGAAGATATAATATATATAAATTTAGCAGAATATAAAAAGGAGTAATTTCTTATGAACAGAATTAAGACAATAGGAACAAGAAATTTAACAGCTTGCGAAGGCGGATGTGGCGAATGCCAGACATCTTGTCAGTCAGCTTGTAAAACATCTTGCGGTGTAGCAAATCAGCCATGTGAGGCTACTTCAAGAATCGTTACAATAGGAACAAGAAACCTAACAGCTTGCGAAGGCGGATGTGGTGAATGCCAGACATCATGCCAGTCAGCTTGTAAAACATCTTGCGGTGTGGCAAACCAGCCATGTGAAAACAGATAAGATTAAAAGGTTGCCGGTTGAGTTTTCAGCCGGCAAATTTATTGCAAAAAGGAAAGAAATATGATACACCAATATAAACAAAACGGATACAATATTGTCCTTGATTCACTAAGCGGTTCTGTGCACGCTGTTGACGAAGTTGCTTATGATATTATCGGCATGTATGAAACATACGAAAAGGACGAAATTGTTGTAAAAATACTCCAAAAATATCCGAATTTAACAGAGGGCGAAGTGCTTTCTTGCATCGGCGATATTGAAGCGTTAAAGGAGCAAAAACTTTTGTTCTGTGACGATATTTATGAAGACAAAGCGGATGTTTTAAAGAGCAAAAATAACGTGGTAAAAGCCCTTTGTTTGCACGTTGCTCACACCTGTAACCTAAACTGCAGTTATTGTTTTGCAAGTCAGGGAAAATATCAGGGAGAAAAGGCTTTAATGAGCTTTGAAGTGGGAAAAGCAGCCCTTGATTTTTTGGTTAAAAATTCAGGAACAAGACGCAATCTTGAAGTTGACTTTTTCGGCGGTGAGCCACTAATGAACTGGCAGGTTGTAAAAGACCTTGTGGCTTATGCAAGAAGCATTGAAAAAGAGCATAATAAGAATTTCAGATTTACACTTACAACAAACGGAATGCTGCTGGATGACGAGGTTACAGAATTCTGTAATCGCGAAATGGATAACGTGGTTTTAAGCCTTGACGGAAGACGGGAAGTTCATGACCATTTGCGAAAAGACTATCAGGGACGCGGAAGCTACGACGTTATTGTGCCAAAATTTCAGGAATTTGTGAAAAAGCGCGGGAGTAGGAGTTACTATATGCGTGGTACATATACCCACAATAATGTGGACTTCACAAATGACATTTTCCATATGGCAGACCTTGGATTTGCAGAGCTTAGTATGGAACCTGTTGTATGTGCCCCAACTGACCCGTATGCTCTTACCGAAGCGGATTTGCCTGAGCTTTTCCGCCAGTATGAAATCCTTGCAAACGAGATGATTAAAAGAGAAGAAGAGGGCAGAGGCTTTACCTTCTATCACTATATGATTGACCTTGAAAACGGCCCTTGCATTTATAAGCGAATTTCGGGCTGTGGATCAGGAACTGAATATATGGCGGTAACACCACACGGCGATTTTTATCCGTGCCATCAGTTCGTTGGTGACGAAAAGTACTGTATGGGTAATGTTTATGATGGTGTTACAAATTCAGAGCTTCGCGAAAAATTCAGAAAATGCAACGTATATTCAAGACCTGAATGTAAGGATTGCTGGGCAAAGCTTTACTGTTCAGGCGGATGTGCCGCCAATGCATACCACGCAACAGGCGACATAAACGGCATATATGAATACGGCTGTGAGCTTTTCAAAAAGCGTATGGAATGCGCTATTATGATACAAGTTCATAAAGCATTAAAATAACTTATGGAGCAGTTCCAAGATAAAGGGACTGTTCTTTTTTTGCTTTAGCACCTAAAAATTCCCAAAAAAATCAGCACATATTGCCCTTACAAAAACCATAGTACCAATTTTTTTGTATATAATGGTAATGATTTTGAAAAAAATGATAAAATATGTTGATTTTTTGGGCGTTTTATGATAAAATTTAAGCTGTATACGACTAAACATTTTTTAGTTGTGTTTTAGATAGACAAAAATTTGGAAAAAGACAACAAAACCAAAAAAATATAAAAGGTCGAATTAGTTTATGTCTACTTAGTCCAAAGGGAGGGGTTTTTATGAACAAGAAACGAAAATTCGGGATGATTTCAATCATTGCACTAATTTTGGTATGCATTATGTCAGTAAATGTATTTGCGGCAACAACCAATACCATTCTTGATGGTAAAATATCAATTACTGACACCACAGGAACGGGTAGCGGTAGTGCATCCAGCTATGCTATTACCGTATCGGCGAATTTCTGGCAGACCAAATCAAACACTATTACCATTACAAATGAATCGGGTAAGGATGGTACATTAAGTTTTGGCTATTCTGTAAGCAATTCTTCTGCTTTCACGATTGGCGGAGCTTCCGCTTCTACAAGTGGTAGTTATTCAAACACAATTTTAGCTGGTGGCACAATCAGCATTGGCTTGTCAGTTAAGGCGACCGGCATGGGTACTAAAAAAGCGACGTTCACCATGACCGACATCACATTTGAAGAAATGGCAGAGTCTTCCAGCATTGTGTATGAATTTGATAGCAGCTTGGGAAGCGTAACTGCAGGCGGAACAGCTATTTCGAGCGGTAGCACAGTGGACGTTGGTGCAGATGGTGTAGCAATGGTTGCAACCCCTGCTTCAGGTGCAGTTTTTGTTGGTTGGATCAACGAAGCAAATGAGATTGTTTCTAAAACAGCTTCCTTTACTCAGATGCCTATCGGCGATGGAACAATCAGAGCTTTATTCAGTAACGGTACACCATACTTTTCGGTTGATGATAAATACATATACAGTGACCTGAACACAGCGGCAAGCAAAGGAACAAAAGTAGTTCTTATGTGTAACGGTACACTTGCAGCAGGAAATTATACAATTCCATCCGGCGTAACATTGCTTATTCCAATGGATTCGTTAAATACTGTTTATACTAATGTACCGCCATCTAAGCAAATGACGAATAATACTTACGTAGCAGGAACATTGTACAGGAAATTAACACTTGCGAGTGGTGCGAATATTACTGTAAACGGTGCCATTAGTATCAGCGGAAAGCTATCTGCTTCACAGGGTTCGCATGGTTCATTGGTTGACACATATGGTCAAATAGCTATGAATTCAGGAAGTACAATCACAGTTAATAGTGGTGCAAAATTGTATTCATGGGGATTTATCACAGGTTCCGGTAGCGTAACCGCAAAATCAGGTGCTACAGTTTACGAGCCTTTCCAGGTAGCAGACTGGCGTGGTGGTGACGCAACATCAAGTATGATGGATAATGATAAAAGAGTATTCCCAATGTCACAGTATTATGTACAGAACATTGAAGTTCCTTTGACATTGGAAGCAGGAGCTACAGAAAACGGATTTATGGCTGTTTATGTAACAGTTGTTGGAATCCAGACTTCCGAAGTTCCGTTCATTGGATCAACAGGAATGTTCAATATTACAAGCGGTTATGTCATTAAGGATTACGATGAGAACACAGACAGACTTGTGATTGATGCTCACGGCGGAATTACAATGCAATCTCTTGAGCTTTCGATGAAGTTGGGTATTTTGGGTACATCAACGCTTAAATCAGAGAACTATTCATTGCCGATAAACGGAAATATAACACTTAATGCCCACAGTGGTACTACACTTAATGTTACTCAGGATATGGCACTGCTACCGGGTGCCGAAATCAATGTATATTCCGATGCGACATGTACTTTTGCAAATGGCTCAACGGCATATATTTATGACTCGACCGAATGGGGACCATACTGTTCTCACACAAATCAAGTTTTCGTTCCTGCAAAGCTTGTGCCGGGAAGAAAATATACACGTACTCAGGCAGACTTGAAGGACGCTGTGGTATATATTGAGGGTGTAGTAGATGCAAGCGCAGGCTTTGTTTATACAACCGAATCGGGTGCAAATATTTGCGGTGCCGAAGGCGGTATTGCTAAATTGCAACAGGGTACTAATACGGTTACATATCAGGTAACTCAAACCAGTGGTGATATTACAGGTTGGCCTGAAATCCCTGTAACAACAGCATGGCTAAAGAATGCTGATGGTACATACGTTGACCCTGAAGTATTGGGAAATTGCTGTTCAACTTATGTTTATACAAACGGCGTTTGGACTCCAAACCCGATAGTTCATACAAATGAAGAAACAGTTGCCGGAACCCCTGCAACTTGTACCACAGCCGGTTTAACAGACGGAAAGACTTGTACAGCTTGTGGCACAGTTATTCAAGCGCAGACAACAATCCCTGCAACAGGCCACACATATGGCGATTGGTCAAAGGTTGATGATACAAACCACAGCAAGACCTGTAGCGGTTGCGGTGATGTAGTAACAGCAGCACACGCTTGGGATGCAGGCGTAGTAACAACTCCTGCAACATGCACAGTTGATGGCGTTAAGACATATACATGTTCAGATTGTAGTCACACAAAGACAGAAACAATCCCTGCAACAGGCCATTCATATGGTGATTGGCAGAAAGATGACGCTAACAATCACAAGAAAGTATGTTCATGTGGTGATGTAGTAACAGAAGCTCACACTTGGAACGCAGGTGTCATCACAACAGATGCAACTTGTACAGTAGATGGAGTTAAGACATATACATGTACAGTATGTAGCGAAACCAAGACAGAAACAATTAAAGCTTCAGGCCACACATATGGCGACTGGGAAAAGGACGATGCTGAAAACCACAAGAAAGTATGTTCATGTGGTGATACAGTAACAGAAGTCCACGCTTGGAATGACGGTGTAATAACAACACAGCCGACACATACGGTAGATGGAGTTAAGACATACACATGTACAGTATGTAGCGAAACAAAAACAGAAGCAATTCCAGCCGTTGGCCACTCACACGGTGATTGGGAGGCTGCAGATGATACAAATCACAAGAAGACATGCTCTTGCGGAAACGAAATAACAGAAGCACACGCTTGGGACGATGGTGTTGTAACAACCCCTGCAACACACTTTGTAACTGGTGTTAAGACATTTACTTGTTCAACCTGCGGTCACACAAAGACAGAAGTTATCGACATAATCCCTCACTCATATGGTGATTGGGAAGCTGATGGCGATAACCACAAGAAAGTATGTTCATGTGGAGATACAGTAACAGAAGCCCACGGCTGGGATGCGGGTTCAGTAACAACGCAGCCAACACATACAGCTGATGGTGAAAAGATATATACATGTTCAACCTGTGGTCACACAAAAACAGAAGTAATCCCTGCTATTGGCCACTCATACAGCGACTGGGAAGCAGGTGAAGACGGAAAACATATCAAGTCATGTTCATGTGGCGATGTGGTAACTGAAGATCACAAATGGAATGATGGCGAAGAAACAACAGCCCCAACTCACGTAGATGACGGTGTTAAGACATTTACTTGTACAGTATGTAGTCATACATACACAGAAGCAATTCCAGCAGTTGGTCACTCACACGGCGACTGGGAAAAGGACGATGCTGAAAACCACAAGAAAG
>JAFUJN010000118.1 GCA_017468095.1 Clostridia bacterium | reverse complement strand
TCTTATAAGTACCTTCGCTTCTTTAATTTTGACAGAAGTAACATATTCGTGAATTGTTTGGCCATATTCATTGAAAAATATTTTAGAAAGATAGGCTTTGGAATATTTCATCTGCTTACAAAAATGCTCCACGCTGAAATCCTGATATATGTACATATCAAGTGTTCGTCTGAGCTGCGATGCAAGATTATTTTCTTCCTTCGTTTCTTCCAGAAACTTATTTGCTTCTCCATATTCCTTGCGCAAAAGTAAAATAAGAAATTGCTCAAGGTATGTTCGTATCATCTGTTGACCTCCCAAAAGTTCTTCCGGAACAACTTTTAATATCTTTTTTTCCGGATCATTTTCAGGTAAATCAAAAACTTGTTGTGCCTCAGTTATAATATTTGAAATGAATCTTTTTAACCGCTCTGTTAAAATGAAACGCTTATTTCTGAATACATTCATATAGGATGAATTACACACAAAACAGATGACAAAATAGTTCGGTGCATTTATACCATTTGCACTATGACAATGAAACTCATTGGGCTTATGAAAAACACATTCACCCTGATTTAATGTGAAAACCTCTCCGTCTGTCTCTACTGTCAGCTTTCCCTTATCCACATACACAAGTTCCCAAAAATTATGTTTTTCACCTTTATAATGAAAATCGTTTGCAAACTCGAAATAATTCAGCGTTACTATTTGGTGTATTTTAAAAATATTATTAATATGATGTTTGAAATATCCGTTTTTTACTTCTTCCATATTTCTGTACTCCGCCATATTTTTACTTCCGGTATTTACTCTACCTTTCATAACAAAATTATTTTACCACACCATTAGCAATTTTTCAACAAAAAAAGACCTGATAAAATCAGGTCTTTAAAATTAGTTTGTGTAATTGTCAAAATATCCCTGTACCAATACAACAGGTGTTCCCTTATCACCTGAACCGCTTGTCAAGTCACAAAGCGAACCGATAAGGTCGGTAAGCTGTCTTGGTGTTGTTCCCTGGGATGCCATATTACCTACAAGATTATCGTCCTTCTGCTTAATACTTTCAGAAATTGCCTTTTTAAGTGCTTCGCCTGACAAATCCTTAAAGTCATTATCTGCAAGGTACTTAAGCTTTAGCTCATTTGGTGTACCGATAAGTCCGTCAGTAAATGCAGGAGATACTACAGGGTCTGCAAGCTCCCAGATTTTTCCCTGTGGGTCTTTGAAAGCACCGTCGCCGTAAACCATAACTTCAACATGCTTTCCTGTTCTATCCAATACATCTTTCTGAATTTCAAGAACTAAATCCTTACATTCTTTCGGGAATAGCTTAATCTTGTCTTCAGTAGACTTATTTGAGCCTAAAAGGCCGTATTTTTCATTATATCCGCTACCATTTACAGGAGCAGTCATAATATCTGAAAGGCTTAAAACAACCTCTGCGCCCATTTCCTTTAAGATGCGCTTTGTTCTTGCTCTTGTGTGAATATCACAGTTGATAACGTACTTTGTATAGTCAAGGATTGCCTTTGCCTGATTTGCAAACACAATTTCAACCTCAGCACCGCATTCACGGATTAGGTTTCCGTAGTATTCAACATAGTCAACACCTGTAAACTCGTGTTTTACGTAACCAAAAAGCTCACGGTACTTTTCTAAAGAAAGTACATCAGAATATGGGTTTATGCCTGCGTTATCCACCATATCAACTGTTATAAGCTGGTTTCCAACTTCGTCAGATGGATAGCTAAGCATCAAAACTACCTTTTTAACTGCCTTTGCGATACCGCGAAGACAAATTGCAAATCTATTTCTTGAAAGAATTGGGAATATAACGCCAACTGTGTCACTACCAAGCTTTGCTTTAACATCGGATGCTATATCATCAACTGATGCATAGTTTCCCTGTGCTCTTGCAACAATTGACTCGGTAAGTGAAATAACGTCTTTATCGCGTAATTCAAAACCTTCATACTGTGCAGCTTCAAGAACGCTGTCCGCAACTATTTTTGCAAGATTATCACCTTCACGGATAATCGGGCAACGGATACCTCTTGAAACAGTACCTACTCTTCTTTCATTGTTTGCCATTTTAAATCCCTTCATTCCTATGAAAATTTATCTCACATATATGCGAGAAATTGTGTCAAAATTTTATCACCGATATATTATAACATAATGCTACTTATTTTTCAATATTTTTGTATCAGAAAATTTTCGCTAATTTTACTAAAATTTGTTTTTGTATTCTGTATTATTTTTTTCAATTTTTTAATTTTTATTCCAAGGACATATTCGATTTGAAAACATCCGCAACTTCTGTAATTGTTATGAATGCATTTTGGTCAATATCGTGGACAATATCTGTCATTTATGAGATTTGGAAACGGTCAAGGATGAAATAAATTACTGTCATATCTCCATTTGAATACCCGCCTTTTGCAGGAATTTTTGTAAGTCCGCTTTCAAAGGTTTCCATCAAGGTTTTGCTGATTTCATCAGGCTTTGATGTTATAATCATAGCCGCTTTTGAACGGTCAATACCCTCAACAATAAAGTCGATAGTTTTAAGTCCTGCACCGTATGTTACGATTGAATAAAGTGGCAAAATCCAGCTATCCATTGCAAAACCGCAGAATACATACAGGATTACGTTATATATCATTACAAATGTTCCAACGGTTATGCCTATTTTCTTTGCAAAAAGCACCGCCATAACTTCAACACCGTCGATTGCACCGCCAAAGCGTATGGTAAGACCGCTTCCCACACCGGAAATAATTCCGCCAAATAAGGCGCAAAGTAGCAAGTCATTTCCGGCAAATGGTGATGCAAGAGATACATCTATCGGCAAAACATCGGTTATTAGATATGAGCCCAAGGAATACATTGCCACCGCACATAAAGAATATACGGTAAATGTAAGACCTTGCTTTTTATACCCGAAAATAAATAGCGGAATGTTTAAAATAAGCAAGAACACAGATAATGAAAGCGGTGTTATTTGCGAAAGTAACATTGATGTTCCGGAAATTCCGCTGTCATACAGTTTTACAGGTGCCAAAAACACAGTAATACCAAAGGCATTTATAAAACCTGCGATAGTCAAAAGTATTAGATTTTTTAGTTTTATCTCTTTTAGTGCGTTCTTTATTTTCATTCTCTGCTCCTATTTTTTAAAATCTTATTTCATTATTATAATTTGTTGGAAGGCCCTCTTTGTAAATATGGGAATCTGATGAAAGTGTCAGGATTTTGGGGATGGAATAGCCATCCTTTTCCTGAAATTCAATAACTGTCATTCCTGTATGGCACATATCAAAGTGCTTTATAAACATTGGGTATGGAATATCCAGAATACTGCTTAAAAATGCCATACCAAAGCCCCAATGAGCAAATAGTGCAACCCTTTTGTCATTTGGCTTTACTACCTTGTATTTCCCCGCATTTTTAATGTGCTCATATCCTAAATCATATAAAAATTTATCGCTGTCAGATGCAATTCGTTCAATTCCCTTTTTTAAATCAAATTCCTGCATATCAGGATGGTCATACCAATTATGGTAATATGACATAACATCAGGGCTTGATGCAAGTTCCATAAGGCGTTTGCTTTTAACGCCCCAGGTTCTTCCCTCTTCCGTTTCAAAGGCAAGGTCTTCCCATGCATATTTTTCGTTGGCAAAATCCAGCTGTGTTATTTCTTTTTTAAGTAGCTCACAAGTTGGCTGTGCCGTCTGTATTGCACGGTTTGAAGTTGATGCATAAATTTCGTCAATGCCATAGACAGCCAAACGTTTTGCTAAAGCCTCTGCCTGTCTGTGTCCTAAAGGTGTTAACGAATCGGGACTATATATAGGGTCGCCGTGGCGTAAATAATAAAGTAACATAATAAAACCTCGTATTTTGTGTTTATTGGTATAATAGACTTGTATAAAGTTGGAATAATAATTATTTTATACTACTAAAAAAATCACTTTCTTTAATAATTTTGATATTGCATCCTTTTTCATTATATTCCATAGCTTTTTTTACTTTTGTACCATAATTTCCATTAGAATATGCTTGGCTTCCATTGTCTCCAATCATCAAAATATCTGTAGCTTTTTTTAAGGATGAATCAATTTCACCACCACGATTTTTAATGTATACTTCAACTTCAGATTTTGGTCCATATGCGAAATCACCACTTAAGCATACTTTTTTTCCTTTTACAGAATTTATCTGTTCATGTAGTGCATCAACTGGATTAAGCATATCTTTAATCATATTGGTTATATATTCTGATTCACATTCAGTAATAATACCATCCTCTAAAACTTCATCTACTAATTCTATTGTTTTATTGAAAGGAAAATGATTTGAAAGATAAATATTATCATATAACCATTGTCTAAGATTTTTGCATTCTTCATTTGAAATTCTTTTATCCAAAATTATTCCCTTTAATATTCCGTCCAATATTTGTGTTGCTAAGGTAATTTGAGATGTTGATACTGTATCAAGATAAATTTTAATACAACTTTGTAATTTTGTTATTTCATCAGGCGTTATTTTTCCATCCAAAAGAATTCCATCAATTGTTTCTGTAATTTCCTTTATTTCTTTTATAAAAGCGTATTTTTCGTTTTCTTTTTTCCATTTCTTTATGTACTCTATTTCTTCGTCATTAACAATATTATCTATAGAAAAACCACGGATAATACCGTAAAACTCACTAATAGATTTTCTAATCATAGGATCAGAATCATAAGCAGTAAACTCTTTTGCGATATGAGGATCATATTTTTTTACATATTCGTCAACATCTATATCAAATTCATCTACCAATACTCTAAAAAGGTCTGCGCAAGCACAAG
>JAFUJN010000117.1 GCA_017468095.1 Clostridia bacterium | reverse complement strand
TAATTATTATAATTTTACATCTAAACGGGGATTATGTCAATATTTTCCACGCTTTAAAAAGACACGCTGTTATGGAGTGCAAGGTTGATGCCATCTGCCACAACCTTGGCAGCGCGGCGAATTACAAGGTCGATATCTTTGGGAGTTACCATCATATTTTTTTCGCTTCCCAAAAGGGCTTTTTTAATTATATTCCGCCTTTCATTTTCTTTACACAAAACTTTAAGTTCTTCGCTTGATTCAATGACGGCATCAATACTGTCAGAAGCTATGGTTGCCGCATCAACCACAGTTGGAACGCCTATGGAAATCACCTTTGCGCCGATACTTTTTTCGCTTATCTCTTCACGTTTATTCTCAACGCCTGACCCTGGGCTTATGCCGGTATCCGATATCTGCACCGTTGTTGAAATACGGTTAACACTTCTTGTAGCAAGAGCATCAACACAGATGACTATTTCAGGCTTTATTTTGTCCGCTACGCCCTTTATAATATCGGTGGTCTCAATTCCCGTTGTTCCCAAAACCCCAGGGACTATGGCACAAACAGAGCTATAGGACTCATCTAAAAGCTCGCTCATATATGTCTTAATATGATTTGTCACCATAAGCTGTGACACCACTTTAGGCCCCAGCGCATCAGGAGTTATCATATCATTTCCAAGACCTACAACAAGGGTTTTTGTGCTTTCTGTAACGTGGCATATTTCGCGGATTTGCTCGGCGATTATCTTTGCAGTATTCTCCAAAGCATCATCCGAAAACTTTATATCAGGCGCTTCTATTGTTATATACTTTCCCATAGGTTTTCCCAGTTCTTTTTCGCCCTCGATGCTCTTTATATCAATAACCGTTACAAAAACGCCGTCCCGCTTATCTTCGGTTACTAAAACTCCGCCCACTTCCGTTTCTTCCGCTTTTTTCTTTGAGCACATCTCATGAGCTTCAATGGCAAGGTCTGTTCTTATATTTTCCATTTTCAATCACTCCTTCATAAGTATATTTTGAAGTAAAGCGGTCAAAACTATTCTTCAATTTCTGCCGAAAGCTTTTTTATTGCTCTTTTTTCTATTCTCGAAACGTATGACCTTGATATTCCAAGGCTTTTTGCAATTTCCCGCTGTGTACGCTTTTTTTCCTTTCCAAGTCCGTAACGCCAGAACAAAATCTTCTTTTCATCAGGTGATAAGACATTATCCATTGCCTTATATAATTTTTTAATATCTATTTTAAGGGCAATTATATCGGATATATCGTCAGTATCCGCAGGAAGTACATCGGAAAAGGTCATATTATTTCCCTCTTTATCAACGCCGATGCATTCTTCCAAGGAAACATCTCCTGCACTTTTTTTGGATGCCCGAAGTACCATTAAAACTTCGTTTTCAATACATCTTGCGATATAGGTTGTAAGCTTTGATGTTTTTGTTTTATCAAAGGTGTTTATTCCCTTAATTAGCCCTATTGTACCTGTAGATACCAAATCATCGAAGTTGCTTTCTGTGGCATACTTTTTCGCAATATGTGCAACTAAGCGCAAATTGTGCTCAATAAGTATGTTCTTTGCCCGCTCATCACCCTTTTCCATAAGGTCAATATATTTCGCTTCTTCTTCCGAAGATAGTGGCTTGGGAAAACTGCTTCCTCCACCGACAAATCCTAAAAGAAGCATAATATTCTGTAAAATTTCCATTATAAATGACATACACATCACCTCAAGTTAAGTATATGTGAAAATCCACGCCTTTTTCCTTTCAATATGTCCCTAAATCACGGTATTTACTTTTTTGTCATATTATGGTATAATAGGAAAGATAATGGGCTTTTAGCTTAAGAAACGGAGAAAATGTAT
>JAFUJN010000116.1 GCA_017468095.1 Clostridia bacterium | reverse complement strand
CTACAGCTCACGTTGAGTACGAAACAGACAACCGTCACTACGCTCACGTTGACTGTCCGGGACACGCTGACTACGTTAAGAACATGATCACTGGTGCTGCTCAGATGGACGGTGCTATCCTAGTTGTTTCTTCAGCAGACGGCCCAATGCCTCAGACAAGAGAACACATCCTAATTGCTCGTCAGGTTGGCGTTCATTACATCGTAGTATTCATGAACAAGGCTGACCAGGTTGATGACCCAGAACTTCTTGAACTAGTTGAAATGGAAATCAGAGACCTACTATCAGAGTATGAATTCCCTGGTGACGAAATTCCAATCGTTGTTGGTACAGCTCTTGGTGTACTTGAATGTACATCAACAGATCCATCAGCTCCAGAATATGAATGTATTCACAAGCTAATGGCTGAAGTTGACTCATACATCCCAACTCCAGAAAGAAAGTCAGACCTTCCTTTCTTGATGCCAATCGAAGATATCTTCTCAATCTCAGGCCGTGGTACAGTTGCTACAGGTAGAGTTGAAAGAGGTACAATCAATGTAAACGACGAAGTTGAAATCGTTGGTCTTACAGACGAAAAGAGAAAAGTTGTTGTTACAGGTCTTGAAATGTTCAGAAAGCTTCTTGACTTTGCTGAAGCTGGTGACAACGTAGGTGCTCTTCTTCGTGGTGTTCAGAGAACAGAAATCGTTCGTGGTCAGGTTCTTGCTAAGCCAGGAACAATTCAGCCACACACAAAGTTCTCAGGCGAAGTTTACGTACTATCAAAGGAAGAAGGCGGACGTCATACTCCATTCTTCAACAACTACAGACCACAGTTCTATTTCAGAACAACTGACGTTACTGGTGTTATCTCACTTCCAGCTGGCGTTGAAATGTGTATGCCTGGCGATAACGTAAAGATGAACGTTGAACTTATCACTCCAATCGCTATCGAAAAGGGTCTTCGTTTCGCTATCCGTGAAGGTGGTAGAACAGTTGGTTCAGGCGTTGTTTCAGAAGTTGACGACTAATATTAACTTTTAAACATTTGCCCAAAAGGCTAACAATAAAAAAA
Source organism: Clostridia bacterium (assembly GCA_017468095.1). GTDB lineage: Bacteria > Bacillota > Clostridia > UBA1381 > UBA1381 > UBA1738. The sequence goes on along the minus strand of JAFUJN010000116.1, from coordinate 4,388 downwards.
CAGAGTAGATTATCTACTCTGTTTTTTTGTTTATTTTTCTGTATTCCGTTGGCGTTTTCCCTGTATGCGCCATAAAGTTTCGGTTAAAGCTTCGCAAGGATTCATATCCAGATTCCATTGCACACTCTAACACCGTTGCGTTTGTATTTGACAGCATATAGCAGGCATTACTTATCCTGTACTGATTTATATATGTATTTATTGTTATTCCTGTGGTTTTCTTAAAATATCGGGAAATATATGAATAACTATACCCTTTTTCCAGTCCTAATTTTTTCAGCGAACACTCTCCTGCGAAGTTTTTTTCAACAAAACTGAAAATCTTATCCAAAAGTCCAAAATCCATTTCTGACTTCTCTCTATACTCCGCCGTTTTATCAAACTCTGCACAGGCAAGGTATAAAACTCCCTTTTTTGCAAGCACTGAGCCGTCATCTGAAAGGGTATCAATGGCTGTTACCAAGCTTTCAGGCAACAGAAATTTGTTTTTCTCAGGCCTTCTGCCCGATATTTTTGTGGTATATGCCTTAACCAGCTCACCGGAAAAGATGCACAGCATATGCTCACAGTTTTCGCTCTCTAAAGAATGTAGCTGGTTTGGAAAAACCAATACACCCTCTCCCCTTTTAATTTTGTACTCCTTGCTGTTAACGGTAACGGTCATTTCTCCCGATAAAACTGTTATAAGCTCATAGGATTGGTGCAGGTGCACAGGGAAATTAAAATTTTTGCCATATTCCTTGCAGTAATACTGGGATACGCCTGAATGATTATATTGATAAAACATATTCTCTCTCCAAAAGACAAATTTTGTCTATTATTATATAGTTTTTTACTGGAATTGTCAATAGGTGTCTTGTAGAATAAAATTAAGGATGGTGATTTTATGTATTATATCGGCGCTGACCTTGGTACATCAAGCCTTAAAATGTTGTTGCTTGATGAAGAAAAAAATATTTTAAATTCGGTAACAGAAAGCTATGACCTGATTTTCCCAAATCCCGGTTGGAGTGAGCAAAATCCTGAGGATTGGTGGAATGCCTTTGAAACAGGAATTAAAAAGCTTACAAAGGATATTGATGCATCACAGGTTGCAGGTATTGGTATTGCCGGCCAGATGCACGGTCTTGTTATTTTGGATAGCGATGACAAAGTTATCCGTCCTGCAATTTTGTGGAATGACGGACGTACCAGTAATGAAACCGACTATCTTAACACAGTTATCGGAAAACAAAAATTGTCCGATTTAACCGCAAATATTGCTTTCGCAGGCTTTACCGCACCAAAAATTTTGTGGGTAAAGGCCAATGAGCCGGAAAACTTTAAAAAGATATCAAAAATAATGCTTCCTAAGGATTATATAAATTATCTCTTAACCGGCGTTCACGCAACAGACTATTCCGATGCATCAGGTATGCTACTGCTTGATGTTAAAAATAAGTGCTGGTCAAAGGAAATGCTTGACATTTGCTCTGTATCGGAAGATATGATGCCGAAACTTTTTGAAAGCTATGAAAAAATCGGCACACTACTTCCTGATATTGCAAAACATCTTGGTTTACCTGAAAATATTTCGGTAGCAGCAGGTGCCGGTGACAATGCAGGTGCTGCTATTGGTACAGCAACTGTTGGTAATGGTAAATGCAATATTTCACTTGGAACAAGCGGAACAATATTTATTTCATCCGATAAATTCGGTGTGGATGATAATAATGCGCTTCACTCCTTCTGCCATTCAGATGGCGGTTATCACCTTATGGGATGTATGTTATCTGCCGCATCCTGCAACAAGTGGTTCTGCGAAGAAGTTTTAAAAACAGAAGACTTTGCTTTCGAGCAGATGGGTATCAGCAGTGATTTGCTCGGCAAAAACAATGTGTATTTCTTGCCATATCTTATGGGTGAGCGAAGCCCTATAAACGATACCGATGCAACAGGTATGTTTATTGGCCTAAGACCTGACACAGACAGATATGCTATGCTTTTAGCCGTTTTAGAGGGTGTTGCTTTTGCAATCCGCGACAGCCTTGAAGTTGCGAAAAAGCTTGGCATCGAAATTTCAAAGAGTACCGTCTGTGGCGGTGGTGCAAAATCAAAGCTATGGATGAAGATATTAGCAAATATTCTTAATATAGACTTACATATCCCGAAAGTTGAAGAAGGACCGGGCTTTGGTGCTGCACAGCTTGCTATGGTAGCAAGTGGCGCTAAAGAATCTGTTTCAGACACTATCGAAATCAAAGAAATTGTATCTCCGGATAAGGAATTATCCTTGTTATATCAGCAAAAATATGATAAATTTAAGAGCATTTATCCGGCGGTAAAAGAACTATATAAAATTTTATAAAAGGGATGATACTATGAAAATTTTTATCGACACAGCAAATGTGGAGGAAATTAAGGAGGCTGCAAAATTAGGTATACTATCCGGTGTAACAACAAATCCATCACTAATTGCCAAAGAAGGCAAAGTTTTTGAGGATGTTATAAGGGAAATTGTAACTCTTGTAGATGGTCCAATCAGTGCAGAAGTTGTTTCACCTGATGCGGAGAATATGGTGAAAGAAGCTATTGAACTTGCAAAAATTCACCCTAATATTGTCATAAAAATACCGGTTTGCGAAGAAGGCCTTGCTGCCACAAGCCAGCTTAAAAAGCTGGGCATAAAAACAAACCTTACATTGATTTTCAGTTCCACTCAAGCACTAATGGCTGCAAGAGCAGGAGCATCATTTGTAAGTCCGTTTGTAGGAAGATTGGATGATATTTCAAGCGATGGCTCAAGTCTTATAAGTGAAATTGCCGATATATTCAGCATTCACGAAATTGACACAGAAATTATTGCTGCAAGCATCCGCGGCCCGCAGGATGTTGTAAAAGCTGCACTTGCCGGCGCTGATATTGCTACAATTCCTTATAAGGTTATTAAGCAAATGCTTAAGCATCCACTAACTGACAAAGGTATTGAAAAGTTCAACGAAGATTGGGCTAAACTTAACAAATAAAAAAATAATATAAAAAAAGGAGATTTTACTATGTATTTTGACAACATTCCGGAAATCAAATATGAAGGCCCAAAAAGCCAGAACCCTTTTGCATTCAAGTTTTATGATGCAGAAAAAGTTGTACTTGGAAAGAAAATGAAAGAGCATCTTCCATTTGCAATGGCTTGGTGGCACAACTTATGTGCTGCCGGAACAGATATGTTCGGCCGCGACACTATGGATAAGTCTTTCGGCGCAGAAAAAGGCACTATGGAACACGCCAAAGCAAAGGTTGATGCAGGTTTCGAATTCATGCAGAAGCTTGGTATCGAATACTTCTGTTTCCACGATGTTGACCTTGTTCCAGAAGCAGATGACATAAAGGAAACAAACAAGCGTCTTGACGAAATCACAGACCACATCCTTGTTAAAATGAAAGAAACAGGCATTAAATGTCTTTGGGGAACTGCAAATATGTTCTCTAACCCAAGATTTATGAGCGGTGCAGGAAGCACAAATTCTGTAGATGTTTACTGCTTCGCAGCAGCTCAGATTAAGAAAGCACTTGATCTTACTGTTAAACTTGGCGGTAAAGGCTACGTTTTCTGGGGCGGTAGAGAAGGTTATGAAACACTTCTTAACACAGACGTTAAGTTTGAGCAGGATAACATCGCTCGTCTTATGAGAATGGCAGTTGATTATGGCCGTTCAATCGGTTTTACAGGCGACTTCTACATCGAGCCAAAGCCGAAGGAACCAATGAAGCATCAGTATGATTTTGACGCTGCAACTGCAATCGGTTTCTTAAGACAGCACGGTCTTGATAAGGACTTCAAGATGAACATTGAAGCAAACCACGCAACACTTGCTGGCCACACATTCCAGCACGAGCTTAGAATTTCTGCTATAAACGGCATGCTTGGCTCAATCGACGCAAACCAGGGCGATTTGCTTCTTGGTTGGGATACTGACGAATTCCCATTTGATATTTATGACACAACAATGTGTATGTATGAAGTTCTAAAATCAGGCGGTCTTACAGGCGGATTTAACTTTGACGCAAAAAATCGCCGTCCAAGCAATACTTATGAAGATATGTTCCACGGATTTATTCTTGGTATGGACTCATTTGCACTTGGACTAATAAACGCTGCAAAGATTATCGAAGACGGCAGAATTGATAATTTCGTGAAAGAAAAGTATTCAAGCTTTAATTCAGAGCTTGGCCAGAAGATTCTTTCAGGAAACACAAGCCTTGCAGAGCTTTCAAGCTATGCGGAAAATCTTGGAAGTACAAATGAACCACAAAGTGGCAGACAGGAACACTTAGAGAGCATCTTAAATGCAGTTTTATTTGGTTAATTTATAAAAATTTTCCAGTTTAAATATAAAAACTTCGGCAAT